>JACNFK010000022.1 GCA_014384675.1 Candidatus Thiopontia autotrophica
CTGTTATGGACAAAACAGTTATGAAGTAATGTGTCTTTGCAGCCACTGCTCCGTTAACGCAAGCTGCCACAATTTACTTCCCTTTATTCTGGTAAAGCTATCGTCTGACATGGGGTTTTTCAGCATAGCATCCACATATTCCCTCCTATACAGTCCACGCTCAAGAGAGGCCTGTGACCCCAGAATATCACGCATAAATTCCAGAAACTCTCCTCTCACATACTTCAGGGCAGGCATTGGAAAGTACCCCTTGGGACGATCAATTACCGAATCCGGCAACAGGCCTCTGGAGATCAACTTCAGCGGCCCCTTGCCATGGTGTTTCAACTTCAATTCTGGCGGGATCTTTGCTGCCAGCTCCAGAAGATGGTGGTCCAAAAAAGGGACCCGAGCCTCCAGCCCCCACGCCATCGTCATATTGTCCACCCGTTTGACAGGATCATCAATCACCAGTGTAGTGCTGTCTGCACGCAACACCTGATCCATAAAGCTATCCGCTCCCGGTGCCTCCAGCATATCTCTCATCAAACTGGCACTATAATCCTCTCCATGAAACTCCGGAGACAACATATCCAGAATCTCTCCATGGTCTCGATCAAAGTAGTAACGACGAAAACGGTCAACTGGATCACCAGATGCCTGTTCCATCAATGGATACCAGAAATATCCTCCAAAAACTTCATCAGCCCCCTGACCACTAAGTACAACACTAATCTCTTTTGATACCTGTTCAGCCAGCAGATAAAAGCCAATCGCATCCTGCCCAAACATTGGCTCTGACATTGCATCCACAGACTCAATCAGACGAGGTAAAACCTCACTATTGGAGATAACAATTTTTTGGTGTCTGGTACTGAATCTCTCCACTACCGCATCGGAATACTCAAATTCACTGCCACTCTCTTCCAGGGAATCCTCAAAGCCGATGGAGAAGGTTCTAATATCCTTATGACCAGCCTCTGCCAGCATCCCTACCAGAAGACTTGAATCCAGCCCGCCTGACAACAACACTCCAACCGGCAGATCCGAGGCCGCACGTCTCCGCTCTATCGCATTGCTCAGAGATTCTCGTACCTCCTCAGCCCACTCCCACTCACTTTTGGTATGTGCTGATCTAACTGCACGCAGACCCCAATAGCGTCTTTTGGTCACTCCGCCATCAAGTGAACACTCTACCCAATGTGCCGGTTCCAGCTTGTGGATATCACGAAACAGGGTTCTCGGTGCCGGTACAACCGCATGGAGAGTAAAATGGTGATGCAGTGCCACCGCATCAAATTCAGTATTAACACCACCCGCTGCCAACAGCGCCGGCAAGGTGGAGGCAAAAAGCAGGCGATTTCCATCTTTTGCCCAGTAGAGCGGCTTGATTCCAACTCGATCACGCACCAGGTGCAGCTGCTCTTTATTAGAGTCCCAGATGGCAAAGGCAAACATCCCAGTGAATCTCTCCACACAGTCTCGCCCCCAGGCATGAAATGCCTTCAGAATGACCTCGGTATCTCCACTGGAGTGGAATTGATAGCCCAGAGTAGCCAGCTCCGCTCGAAGCTCCATATAGTTATAGATGGTTCCATTAAAGACGATCGAAAGTCCGCTAATCTCATCAACCATGGGTTGGTGAGCCCTTTGCGAGAGATCTATTATAGAGAGACGTCGATGTCCAAATTGTAGTGCCCCCTGATGCCATATGCCCTCATCATCAGGCCCACGAGGGCGCAACGACTGCAACATGCGCTCCATAACTGACTGCTCAGGCCTGGAGCCATCCAGCCTCAATTCACCACATATTCCACACATAAAAATTTAGGGCACTCTGTTAACTCACGATCAAGTCAACCGTAACCCGCACCTCCACCTCCGGGAGTCTCAATGGACAATATCTGACCAGCATCTACCAATATCGAACATTTTGCTGGCAATAACTCTCCATCCAGCATATTTCTTCCACTCTGCCCCTGACTGCCACCATCAACTCCCCATGGGGATATCTCTCTCCGTTCCGTCAACAGGGTCACTGTGGTCTCTTCAAGAAATTTAAATGTTCGTACAATTCCATCTCCACCAGAATGGTCCCCATCCCCACCACTACCACGACGTACAGCATACTCAGTTAATTGCAATGGTGTGCTCATCTCCAGAACCTCTACAGGAGTATTAAGTGTATTGGTCATATGAGTCTGAACCGCAGACAGGCCTCTCCCATTAAGGCTGGCACCCATTCCACCACCAATAGTCTCATAGTAGTCCCAGTGCCTTTTGTTGACCACTCCGCCCATGGCGACATTATTCATTGTCCCCTGGCTTGCTGCTGCCATCTTTTCTGGTACTGCCTGTACCAGAGCCCCGATAACTACATCCACCACACGACTACTGGTCTCCACATTACCTGCAGCAACTGCTGCTGGCCTGTCAGCATTCAGCAGTGACCCTTTTGGGGCCGTCACCGTAATGGCACGAAAGCTGCCTGCTGCTGCCGGTGTCTGTGGCGGCATAAGAGAACGAAAAACATAATAGACACCAGCTGCAGCAACCGAGAGTGGGCAGTTAATATTTCCACCCGTCTGCTCGGTTGTACCAGAGAAATCCACATTTATTCTACCTCCCTCCACCTCGATAGAGACTTTGATTGGCAGATCTCTATTTCCCGCTCCATCATCCTCCATCCGGTCCTCAAAACTGTAAATTCCATCGGGAATCTGTTTCAGTGCCGTTGATGAGAGGCGTTCAGCATAACTATTCAACTCCGAGAGTCCAACTCTGAACTCCTCAACACCAAGCTGAGAAATCCACCCCTGCAGACGGGCCATTCCCGCTCTGTTGGCACTAATCTGTGCCTCAAAATCACCCTGTGAGAGCTCTGGATTACGAAGTGTGGAGAGTATTTCTGAGTATAGGGTTTGCTGAATTTTATCTTTCCGTAGCAGATATCCCGGAGGAATAACTGTTCCCTCCTCATCAAGATGGCTGGATATGGGCATAGACCCTGGAGTATCTGCCCCTATATCTGCATGATGAGCACGGTTGACCACGAAACCAAGATGTTCGTTACTCACCAAAACCGGGGATATCATGGTTACATCAGGCAGATGGGTTCCACCAAGAAATGGATCATTAAGGATAACCAGATCACCATCCTGCCACTCCATTCTGGAGACAATATCTCTCATTGCAAAGGCCATACTGCCCAAATGGACAGGAATATGTGCTGCCTGCGCACAGAGCTCCCCGTCCGCATCAAAAATGGCACATGAATAATCCAGTCGATCACGAATGTTTGGAGAGAATGCTGAGCGACGCAGTACTGCACCCATCTCATCACAGACAGACTCAATACGACTGGAAAATATTGTTAGATCAATTGCATTCATTGTGGTTGCAACCTACAGTTTCATTAGAAAAATGTCCAGGAGTTCAGGTGGTTGCTGGATGAAAAAGTGACGAATCGATCTGTTCCGGATAAATTCACACACAACTATTGCAATTTCTCTAAAACAGCCTATAATACTTGACAAAATTACTGCGTTATTGTCTTTAAACTGACTGGAGATAGATAAAAAATGAATCCACTAAAAACACGAATTGGTACTGTGGTTGCTGGCATAGCCTTGGCACTGGTGCTTGTTGTACTTTTAAAAACCCCAAACAGTGAGGGGGTAATTGTCTACGCAGTCAACGCACTGGAGATTAATGTATGGCTCCATGCAATTGTTGGTATCACGTGGATTGGCCTGCTCTACTATTTCAATGCTATTCAGGTTCCTGGTGTTGGCGAGGCACTGGCTGATGGAGATCCTGGGCCTGCCGCAATCAACAAGTATATTGCACCACGTGCTCTCTTCTGGTTTCGCTGGGCTGCTGTACTCACATGGATTACAGGAGTAGGGGCTCTTCAACATATGGGTGGCCTGGTTGGGGCGTTCACCATGTCAGAGGGATGGCAGGTGATCGGTATGGGGGCGTGGCTGGGAACAATCATGCTGTTCAATGTATGGTTTCTTATCTGGCCAAACCAGCAGAAGATTCTGGGAATGAAAGAGGCTACTGCAGATGAGATTGCAAAGGCCAAGGTGGTTGCTCTCATGGCATCACGCACCAATACGCTACTCTCATTTCCCATGCTAATTGGGATGACAGGATTTGGTCACGGCCTCCCATTTTAGAGAAGATACTGTAACCTCTGCCTGGATCCGTGGGTTCAGGCTCTATATAAAACCCGGCTCTGGCCGGGTTTTTTTTATCTGTTGCCAAACCACAAACAATCATTACAATATCTATTCAACTGATCGGTAGCATCATTTTGAGGCTGCCGTTTTTTATTTTTGGAAAGCAATAAAGTTTTAGAAGGTTGTTTTAGAAGGTTATGAGTAACACCATTATGCCCACCTATGGGCGACTCCCTGTCTCATTTGTCAGAGGAGAAGGAGCCTGGTTATGGGATCAGGCAGATAAAAAATATCTTGATGCCCTAAGTGGTATTGCAGTCTGCGGGCTGGGACATAGCCACCCGGCAGTAACTGAGGCTATCTGTGATCAGGCTGCTACCCTGCTTCATACATCCAATCTATATGGAATCCCCAACCAACAGCAGTTGGCAGACAAACTGTGTGAGATCTCCGGAATGGAGAGTGTCTTTTTTGGCAACTCCGGTGCAGAGGCCAATGAGGCTGCGATCAAACTGGCACGTCTTCATGGCCATAACAAGGGGATTGATTCACCATCTGTCATCGTGGCCAAAGGCAGTTTCCATGGACGCACCATGGCAACACTCACGGCCACAGGAAACCGCAAGGTACAGGCGGGTTTTGAACCTCTGGTCTCCGGTTTTATCCGTGCCCCATACAATAATCTGGATGCCCTGCAAGAGATCGCAACAAATTCAAGGGGTATATCTGCCATTCTGCTCGAACCTGTACAGGGCGAGGGGGGAATACGAATTCCCGACTCAGAATATCTGGCTGGAGTCAGAGCGCTCTGTGATAAAAATGGATGGTTAATGATGCTGGATGAGGTTCAAACCGGAATGGGGCGTACCGGAAAATGGTTTGGTTTCCAGCATAGTTCAATCATGCCAGATGTCGTCACCCTTGCCAAAGGGCTTGGTAATGGACTGCCAATTGGTGCGTGTCTAACCCATGGAAATGCTACACAGCTCTTCAAGCCTGGAATGCACGGATCAACCTTTGGTGGAAATCCGCTGGTGACGCGTGGCGCCATGGCTGTTATTAGCACTATGGAACAGGAGCAGCTCCTGGAGCGTGCAACATCACTGGGAGAGCGGATCACACAGGGACTGAGGACAAAACTGAAAGAGAACTCATCTGTTACCGATATACGCAATCTGGGATTGATGATCGGCATCGAACTTAATCAGCCGTGTGCTCCCATCGTAGGCAATGCACTGGAACATGGGCTACTCTTAAATGTGACTGCAGACAGTGTAGTCAGATTACTTCCACCACTTATCCTGAGTAATGATGAGGCTGACCAGATTGCCGAACAGGTGGCTCTATTAATAAACCAGTTCACAACGACCAATAAAGAGGAGAGCAAATCATGAGCTCAACTTCTCCACGTCACTTTCTGACCCTGCTGGATCTCTCAACTGAAGATCTGAATAACATTATTCAGCGCGCTATTGAACTGAAGAAGATGCAACACGCAGGTGAGATATATGAACCCCTGAAGAACCAGGTGCTGGGAATGATATTTGAAAAATCATCCACCCGTACCAGAGTCTCATTTGAAGCTGGCATGGCCCAATTTGGGGGCAGCGCCATCTTCCTCTCCCCACGAGATACACAGCTGGGTCGTGGAGAACCTATTGAGGATAGTGCACGAGTGCTATCCAGCATGGTTGATGCTGTCATGATTCGCACTTTTGAACATGAAAAAGTGAAGACATTTGCCGAGTACTCATCTGTCCCGGTGATCAATGCATTGACTGATGACTACCATCCATGCCAACTGTTGGCAGATATTCAGGCCTATGTAGAACACCGTGGATCAATTCATGGAAAGAGTGTTGCCTGGATAGGAGACGGCAATAATATGTGTCACTCCTACATGAATGCCGCGCTCCAGTTTGGCTTCCATCTAAATATTGCGACCCCAGAGGGATACACTCCAAAAGCTGAGGTTATTGCCGCCACCGAGTCACATATCACCATGATGACAGATCCGGTTGCGGCTGTTACGAACGCCGACCTGATAGTCACAGACGTATGGGCCAGTATGGGGCAGGAGGATGAGAGTAGCGCCCGCAATGAGGTTTTCAAGGGATATCAGGTCAATGAAGAGCTGATGGCCCATGCAAAACCTGATACCCTATTCATGCACTGCCTACCTGCCCATCGTGGAGAGGAGGTCAGCAGTGAGGTGATCGATGGAGCTCAGAGTGTAGTCTGGGATGAGGCCGAGAACCGTCTCCATGCACAGAAGGCGCTACTTGAATTTCTGCTGGGCCAGTGACTGAATATACCCCTGTATCCTGCGCCATCCATAGTGAGTATGAGTTGGCCATAATGCGCCGTACTCCCACCAGAATATGTTGGACAGGTGAATCTGGCGAGTCCAGAGATGAACTACTAAACCTCACCGATCTGAATACAAGAAGTGATGGTGAATATCTCTCTGCAACTACGGTAGATGGAGAAAATCTCGAGATTAGACTGGATCAGATATTGTAGACAATCTGGAGCACTACAAAAGCGTAGCCACCCGCAATCAGATCATCCAGCATAACCCCAAGACCACCAGAGACCTGCCGATCAGCCCAACTGATTGGCCATGGCTTCCAGATATCAAATAGCCGAAACAGCAGAAATCCAGCCACAATCCAGTGCCAGCCGGCAGGGGCTGCGATCATGGTTACCCATAAACCGACGAACTCATCCCATACTATTCCTCCATGGTCATGAACCCCAAGATCATCACCGGCACGTCCGCAGACCCAGACCCCAAACAGAAATGCCAGCACAATCACTAACAGATAGGCAGGGAGTGAGAGTGGCTCTATCAACAGATAGAGTGGGACAGCCACAAGGGTACCAACGGTTCCAGGAGCAAATGGTGCCAACCCGGATCCAAACCCAAAAGCAAAGAAGTGGGTCGGGTTTGTGAATACTGTACGGACTGAAGGGGTCATGGTGTTATGAATTCCGTAAGTGAAGTTGAAAACTTGTCGAGGAGTTCATAACACCATGACCCCTTCCCCCCAGACCAACATCACCCTTTCTGCTTGGCACCAATCCGCAGTCGCAGTGAGTTAAGACGGATAAAGCCCTCTGCATCCTTCTGGTCATAAGCACCGGCATCATCCTCAAAGGTGGCAATCTCCTCACTGAAGAGGCTGTTGCTCTCGGACTTGCGCCCCACCACAATTACATTGCCCTTGTATAGTTTAAGACGAACCGTGCCATTGACGGTCTTCTGGGTCTCGTCAATTGCCGCCTGTAGCATGGTACGCTCAGGTGACCACCAGTAGCCGTTATAGACCAGCTCAGCATAACGGGGCATCATCTCATCCTTGAGGTGGGCTGCCTCGCGATCCAGGGTCAGTGACTCCATCGCCCGGTGCGCCTTCAGCAGGATTGTTCCCCCTGGGGTCTCGTAACAGCCACGGGACTTCATCCCCACATAGCGGTTCTCTACAATATCGTCACGGCCAATACCGTTATCACCACCCAGTTTGTTGAGAGTCTCCATAATGGTTGCCGGACTCATCGCCTCTCCATCGATTGCTGTCGGGTCACCCTTCTCGAAATCGATCTCTATATAGGTTGGGGTGTCCGGTGCATTTTCTGGGGAGACACTCCAGCGCCACATATCATCCTCAGGCTCATTCCATGGATCCTCCAGGATATCCCCCTCATAGGATATATGGAGCAGGTTTGCATCCATCGAGTATGGTGATTTTTTGCCCTGCTTGGCAAAATCGACCTCAATATTATGCTCCTCTGCATAGGCCATAAGCTTGGAGCGTGAGTTGAGATCCCACTCCCGCCACGGCGCAATAATCTTCACATCCGGCATCAATGCATATGCCCCCAGCTCAAAACGGACCTGATCATTTCCCTTTCCGGTTGCCCCATGGGCAATGGCATCGGCCCCGGTCTCCTGCGCAATCTCCACCAGACGTTTGGAGATCAGCGGACGCGCAATCGAGGTCCCCAGCAGATACTCTCCCTCGTAGATCGCGTTGGCACGAAACATTGGGAAGACAAAATCACGAGCATACTCCTCTCGCAGATCATCGATATAGATCTCCTTGACCCCCATCGCCTCTGCCTTGGCACGAGCAGGCTCTACCTCCTCCCCTTGGCCAATATCTGCCGTAAAGGTGACTACCTCACAACCATAGACATCCTCCAGCCACTTGAGAATGATGGAGGTATCCAGCCCGCCAGAGTAGGCGAGCACAACTTTCTTTATTTCTGACATCTGTCTGTTTCCCTGAATTTTTTGGATATTCTACCGGTAACTAACCTGGATGTTTCATAAATTCGCGTGATTATCGCGCAGGATATTGGTTTCACAAGGGATTTTCTGAAGGCGTCGCGTATCAGTGATTACGCGCAACTGAAGAAAATAACTTGTGGAACCAGGTGGCTCTATCTCTTCTTTGGAGGCATCAGATCTGTAATGGTCCCCTCAGCCATCTCCGCGGCAAAACAGAGGGTCTCGGAGAGGGTTGGGTGTGGATGGATGGTTAGGCCAATATCCTCCATATCCGAACCCATCTCGATTCCCAGTACAGCCTCGGCAATCAGTTCGCCAGCATTGGTTCCAACCATGGCGGCACCGATCAGGCGGCCTGTCTCCTTGTCAAACAATGCCTTGGTCAGCCCCTCATCTCGACCGATACTGAGACTGCGGCCACTAGCTGCCCAAGGGAAGGCCCCTTTTATATAGTCAATCCCCTGCGCCTTGGCTTCAATCTCGGTCAGCCCAGCCCATGCCACCTCTGGATCGGTATAGGCAACAGAGGGGATGGTCAGCGGTTCAAACACCGACTTGTGACCAGCGATCACCTCTGCTGCCACCTTTGCCTCATGGGTCGCTTTATGTGCCAACATCGGCTGTCCAACAACATCACCAATGGCAAAAATATGGGGGACATTGGTTCTCATCTGTCCATCTGCGGGAATAAACCCCCATTCATCAACAACTACACCCGCCTTCTCTGCATCGATCAGTTTTCCATTTGGAGCGCGTCCAACAGAGACCAGCACCGCATCAAATAGATCCTCTTCAGGAGCCTTGGCCCCTTCAAAACTGACCTTTATACCACTGTCCGTGGCCTCCATCGCCGACACCCTGGTCTTGAGATAGATGTTTTCATATTTTTTACCGATCCGCCTCTGTAGTGGACGGATAATATCCTTGTCCGCACCTGGAATTAGTGAATCCTGCATCTCCACCACGGTGATCTTTGAACCCAGCGCCTCATAGACGGTCGCCATCTCCAGGCCGATAATCCCACCACCAACAATTAACAGGCGCCCCGGAATCTCCTTGAGACGCAGTGCATCGGTGGAGTCCCAGACCCGTGGATCATCGTGCGGAAAGACCGGGATCTCCACAGAGCGAGAACCTGCCGCAATAATGGAATGCTCAAAAGAGATACTCTTCTCCCCATCTGCGGTCTCGACCGCGATGGTATTGGGGGAGGTGAACCTACCCTCCCCGGTAACCACCTCAACCTTGCGCTGTTTTGCCAGCATCCCCAGGCCACCGGTAAGACGGGTAACAACCCCATCCTTCCAGGAGCGAATCTCATCAAGATCAATCTCGGGCTTACTGAAACGAACCCCGTGGTCAGCCATGGAGTTGGCCTCATTGAGAACCTGTGCAGTGTGAAGTAGTGCCTTGGATGGAATACAGCCGACATTTAGGCAGACCCCACCTATTGATGGATGACGCTCAACCATAACCACCTTCTTGCCAAGGTCGGCCGCACGGAAGGCGGCTGTATAACCACCAGGTCCTGAACCAAGCACCAGTACCTCTGCATGGATATCTGCATCACTAGCAGGGGCAGTAGCAGCCTGTGGTGCTACCGCACCGTTATTTTCTTCAGCATCCTCACTACTCTCAGCTGTCTGTTGACCATCACTATCGGCAACACTGTCGTCTGCCGCACCATCTGCTGAGGTGATATCCATTACAAGAATTAGGTCACCCTCGGAGATCTTGTCTCCAATTGATGCCTTGATCTCTCCCACCGTACCATCGTATGGCGATGGGATCTCCATGGTCGCTTTGTCACTCTCAAGCGAGATCAGTGAATCCTCTTTGGCAACACTATCCCCCGGTGAAACCAGGATCTCAATTACCTCAACCCCATCAAAATCACCGATATCCGGCACTCTTACTTCTGTAGTCATCAGAGTAGCACCTTGCAGTATTCACGCAGTAGCTGATTGAGCCTGGTGATAAAACGGGCGCCATCTGCACCATCGATAACACGGTGATCATAGGAGAGCGCCAACGGTAGCATCAGACGCGGCTCAAACTCGGTTCCACTCCATACTGGCTTGGTCTGGGAGCGTGCAACCCCAAGGATTGCCACCTCAGGGGCGTTCACAATAGGGGTGAACTGGGTACCTCCAATACCGCCAAGACTGGAGATGGAGAAGGTACCACCCTGCAGATCATCGCCCTTCAATTTGCCATCACGGGCACGTGAACTGATCTCCATCAACTCCTCTGCCAGATCGTATACACCCTTGCGATCCACCTCTCTGACTACCGGCACCATCAATCCATTCGGGGTATCTACCGCCACCCCGATATTGTAGTAGTTCTTGATGATCAGCTGCTCATTGTCGAGATCGAGAGAGGCGTTAAACTGTGGAAACTCCTTGAGGGCCGCAACTACCGCCTTCATGATAAAGACCAGCGGAGTAAGCCTGACCCCCCGTTTTTCCGCCTCCTCCTTGTTGGACTGGCGGAACTCCTCCAATTTGGTTATATCGGCCTCATCAAACTGGGTGACATGGGGAATATTGAGCCAACATGCATGTAGATGCTTCCCTGAGATCTTCTTGATCCGGGATAGTGGCTGGCTCTCAGTCTCACCAAATTTGGAAAAATCTGGAAGTGTAATTTCCGGTATTGCACTTCCCGTAGCCTGTGGAGTAGCGCCACCCGAAAGTGCCGCCTTCACAAACTGCTTTACATCCTCCTTAAGAATTCTCCCCTTGGGGCCCGTCCCTCCAACCTGGGAGAGCACCACCCCGAGTTCACGGGCAAAACGACGAATCGCAGGAGATGCGTGTGCCTTGCCTCCTGTCGCCGGAGCAACCGGTGCCGCTGGAGTAGCTGTCTGTTGCTGGGCAGGAGTTACTGCCGCAGGAGATGGGGCAGTTGCAGCATGCTCTGCACCACTATCTGTCTGTGACTCTGCTGGAGATTCAGCCAGTGACTCCGAAACGGCAGCCTCCTCAGCTGACTCCACCATCATGATCAGTGCCCCCTCGGAGACTTTGTCTCCAACAGAGACCTTAAGCTCTTTCACCACCCCACCAAACGGGGCGGGGATCTCCATGGTTGCCTTGTCACTCTCCAGGGAGATTAGTGACTCCTCCTGCTCGATCTCATCTCCGACAGCAACCAGAACCTCAATTACCTCAACCTCCGGGAAGTCCCCAATATCGGGAACAGTGACCTCTCTTATCTCTGCCATTATCTGATCCCCTCTGTTATCGAGTCACTGGATTGGCACGATCAGCATCAATGCCATACTTGCTGATCGCCTCCGCAACCACTGAGCCATCAATTGAGTCCTCATCTGCCAGCGCCTTCAGGGCTGCCACCACCACATGATTTCGATCTACCTCAAAGAAATCTCGCAGCTTCTCGCGGGTATCACTGCGCCCAAAGCCATCCGTACCCAGAGTCTCATAATGACCCGGGATAAAGTCACGAATCTGCTCTGCATAGAGGCGGATATAGTCGGTAGAGGCGATGACAGGACCACTGGCTTCAGCCAGCGACTGCGCAACAAAACTCTCTCTTGGTGTTTCGGTTGGATGGAGTCGATTCCAGCGCGCCACATCCTGTCCCTCTCGCGCCAGCTCGTTAAAGCTGGTTACACTCCAGATATCAGAGGTGACACCCCAATCGGACTGCAGCATCTCGCTTGCTGCCTCGACCTCACGCAGAATGGCACCGCTCCCCATCAACTGGACGTGGAGCGTGCCGCTCTCCATCTTGCGAAGTGGATAGATCCCCTTGATGACCCCCTCTTCCACCCCTTCCGGCATATCTGGGTGGGCATAATTCTCGTTCATCACCGCAATATAGTAGAAGACGTTCTCCTGCTCTGCATACATCCGACGCAGACCATCCTGAATAATGATTGCTAGCTCATAGGTATAGGTTGGGTCGTAGGAGATACAGTTGGGGATGGTTCCGGCGAAGATATGGCTATGGCCATCCTGGTGCTGTAGCCCCTCGCCATTAAGGGTGGTTCTGCCCGCAGTTCCACCTATCATGAAGCCACGTGCCTGCATATCACCAGCCGCCCACGCCAGATCACCAATACGCTGGAATCCAAACATCGAGTAGTAGATATAGAATGGAATCATGCTGATGCCGTGGTTGGTATAGGAGGTGGCTGCTGCCATCCACTCCGCCATTGCCCCGGCCTCATTGATCCCCTCCTGCAGGATCTGCCCCTTGGTATCCTCGCGATACCACATTACTTTGTCAGAGTCCTCCGGCTCATAGAGCTGACCAGACGAGGAGTAGATGCCAAGCTGACGGAACATCCCCTCCATTCCGAAGGTACGGGCCTCATCCGGGACGATTGGCACCACATGGTTACCGATCTTCTTGTCTCTTGCCAAAGTAGAGAGCATGCGCACAAAAGCCATGGTGGTAGAGAGTTCCCGTTTGCCACTGCCCTTGGTAAGTGCCTCAAAAGCATCCAGCCCCGGAATCTCCAGTGGCTCATCATCCTGTCTGCGCTCCGGTAGATATCCACCCAACTCCTTGCGACGCTGGTGGAGATATTTAAGCTCCTCACTATCCTTCTCCGGGCAGATAAATGGAATCTCCTCCATCTCTGCATCGGAGACCGGAATACTGAAGCGGTCACGGAAACGGCGCATATGCTCCAGCCCCATCTTCTTCTGGGAGTGGGTTGCATTCTGCCCCTCACCAGCCTCACCCATTCCATACCCCTTGACCGTCTTGGCGAGGATAACAGTGGGCTGCCCCTTGTGTGCCTTGGCTGCACTATAGGCTGCATAAATTTTGCGGGGATCGTGGCCGCCACGCTGTAGCTTCCAGATATCCTGATCTGTCATATCGGAGACAAGATCAAGCAGCTCCGGATATTTGCCAAAGAAGTGTTTGCGAACGAAGGCTCCATCCTTTGATTTGTAAGCCTGATAGTCACCATCGACCACCTCTTCCATCCGCTTCAGCAGCAGACCGCTCTTGTCTTTCGTCAACAGGGCATCCCAACCAGAGCCCCAGATAACCTTGATTACATTCCAACCTGCACCACGGAACAGAGCCTCCAGCTCCTGAATAATCTTGCCATTGCCACGGACCGGGCCATCCAGCCGCTGCAGGTTACAGTTGATGACAAAGGTGAGATTATCGAGCTTCTCACGCCCAGCCAGGGTCACCGCACCCAGCGACTCAGGCTCATCCATCTCACCATCACCAAGGTAGGCCCAGACCTGACGCCCTTCGGTATCCAGCACCTCCCGATGGTGGAGGTACTTCATAAAGCGGGCCTGATAGATTGACTGAATCGGCCCCAGACCCATGGAGACTGTCGGGAACTGCCAGAAGTCACGCATCAACCAGGGGTGCGGATATGACGAGATCCCCTTGCCGTCGGACTCAAAACGGAAATTTTCCAGCTGTTCCCTGGTGATGCGCCCCTCCAGATATGCACGAGAATAGACCCCGGGGGCGATATGGCCCTGGAAGAAGACCAGATCTCCCCCCTTCTCTGCATCGTTACCCTGAAAGAAGTGGTTAAAACCGACATCATAGAGGGTGGCCGAGGAGGCAAAGCTGGCAATATGGCCGCCCACATTTCCGGGGCGGTGGTTTGCCTTGACTACGATGGCCATCGCATTCCAGCGAATATATGCACGCAGTTTATGCTCCAGTGATTGATCCCCTGGAATCCTCTTCTGTTGTGCGACAGGAATGGTATTAACGTAGGCTGTATTGGAGCTGTAGGGCAGGTTTGCCCCTGAGCGGCGAGCCCGGTCAATCATCTTCTCGATCAGATAGTGGGCGCGGTCCGAGCCCTCAAATTCAATAACAGACTCCAGCGCCTCCAGCCACTCCTGAGTCTCCTGTGGATCCTTATCACTCATCTCTGACATTGATAGCCTCTTGGATATAAATAGTTGGCAATTGACGATTAAGGCATCACCCTGAATAAGTCAATATTAATGGATAGTATGATCGTTTTTTTGGCTGAATAGGTCAAGGAAACCTATTACCCAAATCCACAGATAGAAACATGAATACTGCACAACATCTTGACCCATATAGCAATATTTGCTTCCTTGGGTGTATCAATAAGTACACCGCGCGGAATCAAATTTGCTCTATGGATCAATCTGTTGCACATTATCCTACGTTTCTATCTGGGGATTTGGGTATTATTTTTAGAGGAAAAAGCCGGTAAATTGTGACATGATTTGATAATGACCAACTCCATCACAATTGTACGCCCAGATGACTGGCACCTCCATCTCAGAGATGGTGACGCAATGAGCTCGGTGGTACGAGACAGTGCAGAACGCTTTGGTCGCGCCATCATAATGCCAAATCTCTCTCCACCAGTAACAACTGTAACTGCAGCACTCCAGTATAGAGATAGAATTCTTGCGCAGATACCAGATCATATGGCATTTGAACCACTGATGACCCTCTACCTTACTGACAACACGGATCCTGGAGAGATCAGGTCGGCGGTCGATAGTGGACAGATTACAGCAGCCAAACTATACCCTGCCGGAGCAACAACAAATTCCGACTCTGGAGTAACCGATATCTCAAACATCATGGGTGTCCTTGAGATGATGGCTGAGGTTAATCTGCCTCTGCTCGTGCATGGTGAGGTCACCAATCCAGAGATTGATATATTTGATCGTGAGGCTATCTTTATTGAACAAACTCTTGCCCCCCTTGCCGAGAGACTACCATCGCTACGTATAGTGCTTGAGCATATTACCACTATCAGTGGTGTCCAGTTTGTACAGGAGTCATCGGAAAATATTGCGGCAACCATTACCGCACATCATCTATTAATGAATAGAAACGCCATATTCAGTGGCGGAATCAACCCTCATCACTACTGTCTTCCCGTTCTTAAACGAGAGCAACACCGGGTTGCGCTTGTTGAAGCTGCGACCAGCGGCAATAGAAAGTTTTTTTCAGGAACCGATAGTGCCCCCCACTCCCGCAGTGCTAAAGAGAGCAGTTGCGGCTGTGCCGGCATGTATACGGCTCACGCAGCGGTTGAGCTTTATGCAGAGGCCTTTGATCAGGCTGGAGCTCTGGATAAATTAGAGGGATTTGCCAGTTTCCATGGTGCAGATTTTTATAATCTGCCCAGAAACAGGGAGAAAATCACTCTGGAGAGAAAAGAGTGGATTGTGCCTTCCGAACTGCCATTTGGAGATGACACCCTGATCCCTCTTCGTGCCAATGATAAAGTTCTGTGGAGCATCCTTCCGCAACACTAAGTAATAGCTAAGGAGGCTCTGATTAAGTCACTTCGTGACCCAATCAGATCTCCCTTACAAGTTATTCTATGGGGGAAGGGTTATGGTTCAGTATGTTACAACAACACCTATAGAGCCCTTCCCCCAAACCCCCATCCCATTAAGCTTTTTCAGAGGTTCCCTAAATCTTCGGCGGGCTAAGATTTGCTGTTTTTTGATCTACAAGAGAGTCGATACTTGTCTGGCAACCTTCGTCCGCCTTTAGGTAGACCCAAGTGAGATAGCTCGCAAAGTGCATTACGGTAGACACTACGCTTGAAGTAGACAACATCGCCAATTGGATCCCAGTAATCTACCCAGCGCCAGGCATCAAATTCAGGATGACTCACACTATTCAGCTTCACCTCCGAGTCGTGTGAAACCAGGCGTAACAGGAACCATTTCTGCTTCTGTCCTATACAGAGTGGACTTTGCCCTCCACGAATACAGCGTTTTGGTAGCCTGTATTTGAGCCAGCCACGAGTCTGTCCCAGCAGCTCAACATGCTCCGGCAACAACCCGATCTCCTCGTGCAACTCTCGGTAGAGAGCATCTTCTGGTGTCTCATTCTCATCAATACCGCCCTGTGGAAACTGCCACCCATCCTGGCCAATGCGGCGCCCCCAGAAAAGCTTACCCTCTCTATTGATGACAATAATCCCTACATTGGGACGATATCCACTTTCATCAATCACTTGTACAAACCACGCAAATTATTTTTGTTATCAAACGTTTTTACTATTGCATTGGAGTCTATCACAGAAGTGTAACGGAGGCGCTTCCTGTACAATGCGCTGATGGCACTGGCTATTTTTGATCTCGACAACACCCTGATTGGTGGGGACAGCGACCACCTTTGGGGGGAATTTCTGATTCGTCACAATTATGTAGATGGCGAGTTCTATCAAAAAGAGAATGATCGCTTCTATAGAGAGTACCAGCATGGCAGTCTTGATATACACGACTGGCTTGAGTTTCAGCTCAAACCCCTTGCTGCCCACTCGCTCACAGAACTGCAACAGTGGCGTAAGGATTTCATCGAAGAGGAGATACACCCAATTCTTCTACCCAAGGCTGCCGAGTTAATCGATACTCATCGCCGCAAAGGGGACAGATTATTGATCATCACAGCAACCAACAGCTTCATTACAGAACCAATCGCCTCAATACTGGGGATTACAGATCTCATTGCCACTGATCCAGAGTTGATAGATGGAGAGTACACTGGTGCTGTTTATGGTATTCCGTCATATCAGGATGGGAAAATTGACAGATTAAACAGCTGGCTTAAACAGCAGGATGTCACCATGGATGGAAGCTGTTTTTACAGCGACTCTCACAACGATCTTCCTCTACTGAAAATTGTCGATAATCCTGTAGCGGTTGATCCGGACAATATATTGATGGATACGGCAAAAGAGAGAGAGTGGCCAATTATCTCTCTGCGCAGTTAAGATACTCATGAACAGATGAGCATGGATCAATGAATAGAGCCTTTTTGAGAATAGTTCAACCAATAATACTGGCAGTTGTTGTCGGCATATTCTATCTACTCTTTAGAGATAGTTTTGCTACTGCCAAGGTTATCCACCTGCTTGCTCTTATCTCCTGGTTTGCCGGACTCTTCTATCTGCCCCGTCTCTTTGTCTACCATGCAATGACAGATGAAGATGCCGTGGATCAGAATCTTAAGATCATGGAGCACAAGCTCTTCTACTACATTATGACCCCGGCCATGGTGCTCACTCTATTGGCTGGATTCTGGATGGTAGAGCTTTGGCAGTGGACTATGCCGGGGTGGCTCCACTCCAAGCTTGGATTGGTACTGCTACTGGTAATCTACCACTACCAGTGTTGGAGATACCTCAATATGTTCAAAAGTGGCAACAATCAGAAAAGTCACACCTATTACCGGATATTTAACGAGATACCAACACTGCTACTGATTGGTATTGTTGTCTTGGTTGTTGTGAAACCAGCCATGAATTATTAAGAACAACCACCACCTGCAGAGCCGCATGTTCCGCATCCACTATCAGCAGGAGCCTTGGTGTTATTGAAGACAAAACTTGGGCCCTGTGGGCCATTAACATAGTCAATCTCTACACCATCCAGAGTTGCCAGGCACTGTGGGTCAACATAGATATTCAGCGCATCAGATTCAAGCACCGCATCTTCATCCCCTACTGAGTCGGCAAATGTCATCCCCCACTGGGTGCCACTGCAGCCACTACCGGCAACATATATACGAACACCCTTGATCTCATCATTATCTTCACTCTTCAGAAGAGCTGCTAACTGCTGCTCAGCATCACTGGAAATCTTGAACTCATCACTTACTGCTACTGCCATTACTCTAAAACCTCTTTTCAATTCATTAGGATCGGCTGATTGTACCACCTTATCAACAAAGATGAAGTATTTCCTGACCATTTTAGTGCGAAATAATCTGGTCTGTACAATGTTGCATACTAAACTATGGCCAAGATCTTGTGCGAACGATAGAATCAACCATTATGAAAAACAGAACAATTGCATTTATTGGTGGCGGGAATATGGCATTCAGCCTGATTGGTGGCCTGGTTGCCGGAAACTGCCCAGGATCCAATATCCACGTATCTGATCCAAAACAGGAGTCTCTGGATACCATGGAGAGAGAGTTTGGAATAGTGCCATTTCTTGATGACAACAAATCTGCAATAGATGGGGTTGATGCTATTGTGCTAGCAGTTAAGCCTCAGATCATGAGCGCTGTTGTAGCAGAGATTAGTGACAGCATAAATGGGACGCCTCTGATTATCTCGATAGCTGCCGGCATCAGAGAGGGCGACCTGCAAAGATGGCTTGGAGGCGGCTGTGCAATAGTCCGCACCATGCCCAACACTCCAGCACTGCTACAGAGCGGAGCTACAGGCCTCTATGCCAACTCTATGGTCTCTGCTGAGCAGAAAGAGCTGGCCGAATCCATTATGCGATCTGTCGGAATTACTGCCTGGCTGAGTGAAGAGAGCCAACTTGATGCCGTAACTGCACTATCTGGAAGTGGCCCAGCCTACTTCTTTCTATTAATGGAGGCGATGGAAGCTGCCGGGGTTGAAATGGGGATACCAGATGAGACTGCTCGCATGCTGACACTTCAGACCGCATTTGGTGCCGCCAAGATGGCTCTGGAGAGCCCTGAAAGCAGTAGCGAACTGCGCAACAAGGTAACCTCCCCTGGCGGCACTACCGAACAGGCAATCAACACTTTTCATGATGGTGGCTTTGATGAACTGGTATCAAGAGCTCTAACTTCTGCACGAGATCGCTCCATCGAGCTGGCTGATATCCTGGGAGAAAAATAGGAACTATGATGTCGCATACCTCCAGCGCCGGACTATTTCTGCTACAGACAATATTTTCGCTTATTACCCTGGTTGCTCTATTGCGTTTTCTATTCCAGTTAATGCGTGTTGATTTCTATAATCAGATCTCACAAACAGTCTCGCGAATAAGTGATCCTCTACTGCGGCCACTACGCAGACTCATACCGGCCACCAGACGAATTGATGGCGCCTCCCTTACTCTGTTGCTCGCCATGCAGATGCTATCCATTGCAACACTTTATGGCATAGACATTAATCCACTAGGACTGCTTATGGTAGCAATGGCAGAGATTCTCTCGTTAACTGCCACTGTATTTACCTGGTCTATTATTGTTTTGGTAATCATGAGCTGGATCCAACCACAGACACGCCATCCAGCCATATCTCTTCTGCACCAGTTGACTGCCCCAATTATGCAACCTCTGCAGAGAGCCCTGCCGGCAACAGGAAGCGGGATTGATCTCTCCCCAATTCTGGCGCTGTTTGCAATCAAACTTGTCGAGTTCATGCTGGTTGCACCCCTAAGGGATCTTGCTGCAATCTTTATAAGGTAATCAATACCCAGATATTCCAGCAGTGATTGCGCCAACCACAAAGTGTCATTAAACTCTTGCCATGCCTGAGCATATTCCAGAAGACTCTGTTGGTCTTGTTACCCCACAAAAAATCAACTTCAGCCAGCCGCTGAAGCTGACAAGCGGACACACGCTGCCATCCTATGACCTGATCTACGAGACTTATGGCAAACTAAATACCGATAAAAGCAATGCGATCCTCATCTGTCATGCGCTCTCTGGGAGCCACCATGCTGCCGGATATCACAGCATGGATGATCGCAAGCCGGGGTGGTGGGATGTGGCTATTGGTCCTGGCAAACCAATTGACACCAACAGATTCTTTGTAATCTGCCCAAATAACCTTGGGGGGTGTGACGGATCAACAGGGCCAACTACCATCAACCCGGAGACTGGGCTCCCTTACGGACCAGATTTTCCAATCATCACTGTCGAGGATTGGGTGCATAGCCAGGCACGCCTGGCCGATGAACTTGATATTCACATATGGGCCGCCGTCATCGGTGCCAGCCTTGGAGGCATGCAGGTACTGCAGTGGAGCATTACCTTTCCAGATAGGATTAAACATGCTGTTGTCATAGCTGCATCTTCCAAACTGACGGCTCAGAATATTGCCTTTAATGAAGTTGCGCGCCAGGCAATTCGTACAGATCCTGACTTTCATGGGGGGCGCTACCTTGAACATGAAACCATTCCAGAGAGAGGGTTGAGACTGGCCAGAATGCTGGGACATATCACCTATCTATCTGATGAATCAATGGGGGCAAAATTTGGGCGTGAGTTACGTGAGGAGCAACTCAACTACGATTATGGTGTTGAGTTCCAGGTAGAGAGCTATCTGCGTTATCAGGCTGACTCTTTTGTTGGGAAGTTTGACGCCAACACCTATCTACTAATGACCAAGGCACTGGACTATTTTGACCCTGCACATACGCATGGCAATGACCTGCCCGAAGCACTCAACAAAGTCACTGCAAAATTCTGCGTTATATCGTTTACCAGTGACTGGAGGTTCTCACCAAAACGGTCACAGGAGTTGGTGCGCGCACTCCTGGATAATGACCTGAACGTCAGTTATGTGGAGATTACTGCGCACCAGGGACATGACGCTTTTCTTATGCCAATCCCTCACTATATTGATATCTTCCACACCTATATGAAACGAATTGATAGTGGTGACTTACCATGACCGCTCTACGTCCTGACCAGGAGATGATATGCAGATGGATTCATCCCAAGAGCAGGATTCTTGATCTCGGCTGTGGAGATGGTCTCCTCTTAAGGTATCTGATGGATCATCTCGATGTTGAGGGTTATGGCATGGAACTGGATGACAGCAAGATACTAAACAGTCTCGAGAATGGGGTAAATGTCATCCAGTCAGATCTGGATCACGGGCTGTCAGACTATTTTGATGATGACTCATTTGACTACGTGATAATGAGTCTGACCCTGCAGGCCATGAACTTTCCTGATCAGCTACTTGATGAGATGTTACGGGTTGGCAAACAGGGAATCATCACATTTCCAAATTTTGGCTACTGGAAAAACCGCCTGCAACTGATGTTTCATGGCAAGATGCCAGTAACCAAGGCGCTTCCCAACCGCTGGTACAACACCCCCAATATACATCTCTGTACTGTGTCTGATTTTGAAAAGCTTTGTGAGAAAAAGGGAATTCGAATCCTGCAGCGCTCAGTCATAGACAACAGGCATCGTGAGCGGATGCTCTCCAGGATCTCTCCAAACCTGCTGGGTGAGACTGCCATCTATCGATTTGAAAGATTGCCATACCACTCATAACAGAAAGCAGAAAATCATGCGTAATCTCTCTTGATATTCCTCAATAATTGATACACTATTAGCAGGGTCAAATAATAAGAACAGCTGTAAACAGACGCGCAAGGAGAAGATAAAATGAGATTAAGATTTACCCTGTTAGCCCTTATATTCGGACTACTGGCTTCACTTCAGGCAAATGCGGAGCAGTCCGTCTCCTTCGGTGACTATACTGTCCACTACAACGCCTTCCGTTCAGACTCCATACCAGCGGAGGTTGCACATCGCCATGGGATTGTGCGCAGTAGCCATAGGGCAGTAATAAACATAACCGTCATGAAAAAACAGGAAGATAGCTCAGCCATTCCGGTATCTGCACGGGTCTGGGGCTCTACTACCAACCTCAACAACCAACTAAGCACTCTTCATTTCTTTCCTGTAAGTGAAAAAGATACTGTCTACTATCTTGATCAGTTCCGGATCGACAACAATGAGACCCTGAAATTCAAGATTCATGTCGATCCAAGCCAGTTCAGAACCGGGGTGAGTAATGTGGGTCACGAGAATGGGGGCACTGTAAAAACCATAGAGTTCTCTCAGACCTTCTATACCGGATAACTGACACATGTATAAATCCTTGCGAACGTAATCGCAAGGATTCATGACCAGCAAAAAGGCTACCCGGATGGATAGCCTTTTTTATGTGGCAAGATTACTGAATAACTCTCTAAATCACTCTCTCGTTACCCCCATCGACAGGAAGCTGTGCTGCAGTAGTTTTTGCAAAGAGTGGGCCACACATCTCCGCCGTCAACTCGGCAACATCATGGCTAGTTACCTCAACACCCAATACATTGCGTGTCTTGTATTGCTCAATAGTCATTCCGTAATGGTTCGCACGACTCTGCAATACATCATCTGTCCAGATTCCAGTATCAAATACTGCATCAGGATGAAGTGCATTTATACGTATTCCATCTACTCCCCACTCCAGTGCAGCAATCCTCATCAACTGAACAAGTGCCGCCTTTGATGCTGAGTAGGAGGCAGCCCCGGCCCCAGGGGCAGGGACATTTTTCGACCCCATAACCACCACGCGTCCACCATTTGGGGCCCTTTTCAGCAGTGGATAACAAGATCTCAACAGTGCCAGATTACTATCCAGATTAATTCGCATAACCTGTTGCCAGCTATCACTGTCGAGCTCTGCAATGCGGGTTCCCCCAGGAAACATACCGGCATTCAGTACCACCATATCGATGCCGCCGAAATATCTTACCCCCTGTTCCAGCGCCCTATTTTGCGCATCTTCATCTGCAAGGTCACAGCAGATGCCAAGAAATGCCGGTGATGAATTTTGCCCTACAATCTCCCGATTGATATCCAGACCAATAACCGCTGCCCCACGTGCAAGAAATGACTCTATACACGCCTTGCCAATACCTGATGCTGCACCGGTCACCATGACAACCTCTCCCTGGAACATCGGTGCTGCCCCGCCTTTTCTCAGTTTTGCCTGCTCAAGATCCCAGTACTCCAGATCAAAAATATCAGCTGCAGGAAGAGCACGCCATCCACCAAGTTTCTCTGCGCGCTGGATGCATACCATAGTATGTTCGTATAGATCAGAGACAATATTTGCCTCCTGCATACTCTTGCCAACCACACACAGTCCCAACTGCTTATCCAGCACTACCCGTGGCGCAGGATCCAGCATAGTCTTATCCTCACTGGCATTTGGTGCATGACTATTAAAGTATTCACGGTACTGACTGACATATCCACCAACAGATCTCCCGACCATTGGAACCATCTTGGTACGCAATACATGGTCTGGAGTAACTGGCCCTCTGGTGGAGATATCTTCAACATCGGAACGGTGGCAGAAATCAAACCCTCTGGCACTTTCCGTCATCTGCACCACCATTGGGTGACCAGCCGCAGATGATATATCTGCTCTAAGATCTGCCACATCAACTCTTACATCAGCCTCGACCTCTGTTGAGCTCTTCTTCTCAACTACCCATGCATCGTCCTGCTGCAGATTTTTCTCAGCCATCGAAACCAGCTCTATCATCCGCTCATATGACTCCTCTGCAGAGTCGCTAAAAGTAAATACTCCATGGTTCAACAGAACCATTCCTACCGTCTTCTCTGTTGCCTCTTGGACAAATGCCTCCCCAACCTGGCGTGCCAGATCAAAACCTGGCATCACATAGGGGACAACAATTACCCGCTCACCATATAGCTGCCGCACCCTCTCTTCCCCACCAACACTATTGGTCAGGGTTACAACCGCATCTGCATGGGTGTGGTCAACAAAACGAAACGGCAGAACTGCATGAAGAATAGTCTCAACCGATGGTGATGGTGCTCCAGCAAGAGTCATCTGGGTCTTGAGCTCATTTACCATCTCTGGATCACTTAGAGAGCCCAGTTTTGCCAGCTTCTTCATCGGCTCCAATCTAACTGGGGCAAACCCCTTGGCCTCAATGGTGGCCAGATCCCAACCACTGCCCTTCACATAGAGAATCTCCTCATCCTCACCAACCAGGTTAATCTCCGTCACCTTGACCGATGTATTTCCTCCTCCATGCAACACTAGCGTGGAGTCACGCCCCAACAGTCTTGAACTATATACCCGAAGATCCAGATCACTTTTGCACTCTGAGGCATCCTCACTATTCCAGAGAGACTTAATCTCTCTCTCTGCCTCATACACTAATTGCTCTTCCATCTATATCTATTTCCTTATGTATTGCCTGTCACGTTTGATCTGAGATGATGACCGATTCTCCACAGTAATAATAGTGCCGGCACTACCATTAATGAGGTCAGGATAAAAAATGTGACCCAGTCGCCATCCAGTCCATCTACCACCACTCCACTGAAAGAGGCAACAGTTGTTCTGCCAAGATTCCCCAGTGAGGCCATCAGTGCATACTGGGTTGCGGTATATGCCCTGCTGGTAAGATATGAGATAAAAGTAACAAAGGTTACCGTTGCGAAGGCGGAGGTGAAGTTATCAAGAACTACCGCTATGGCAAAAATTGTGGTGTCCGGACCAGAGAGTGCCAGCCACGAAAAGAGAAGATTGGTAGATGCCATTGCAATGCCGCCAATCATCAACCCACGGACAATTCCAAAACGGGCATTAAAGAGCCCTGCAACCAGAGAAAATATTATGGTCACCCACCACCCAACCAGTTTTGAGTAGGTGGCAATATCGCTATTGCTAAACCCTATCTCTTTATAAAAGACAATCGACATCCTCCCCAGAAATGCCTCTCCCAGCTTAAAGAGAAAGATAAAAGCCAACAGAGAAAATGCCAGCTTCCAGCCGTTCCGGCGGAAGAATTCGGCAAATGGCTCCATCACTGTGACTGCCCACCATGTCATCCAGTGACGACTCTGTCGAGAACCGATATGGTGCTCCTGTAGCTCCTCCTCATAATGGATCTCTGAATCATGTTGTACCTGATCTCTTCTGCTCTCTGGTTCACGTATCCCCCAGACCATCCAGGATAGTAGCGCCATCATAACTGCCAAAACCACGTACACCTCTGACCACTCCATCCCTGGAATATCTGACAGATAGAGCGCAACTGCCCCAGGGACACTAAATCCAGTCCACCATCCGCTTGTAGTAATGGCTGCCGCATACGGTATTCGACTGGTCTCATCACTACCTATAATCTCTATTCGGTAGGCATCTACTGCTATATCCTGAGTTGCCGAGGCCACTGCAATCAATAGTGCCAACAGGCTGGTCCATACCAGGCTCACCTCTGGCTCAGTCAACCCTATCGCAACCGCAGCCAGTGCAATAATCCACTGCATCACCACAATCCATGACCTGCGTTGCCCCAATCTCCTCCCCAATATTGGTACCCGCAGACGATCAAGCAGAGGGGCCCAGAGAAAATTGAGCGCATAGACTACAAAGACTGAACCGAAAAAGCCTATCGCTGTACGGGTAAGGGCAGCCTCTTGCAACCATGCAGTCATTGCAGAACCGATCAGTACCCATGGGAATCCACTGGAAAATCCAAGCAAAAATATCCAGAGCAGCCGTCTATCTCTGAACATGGAGAGAGCTTGGCCAATAGTTTCTGGGGGTCGCGTTAGATTCAAGAGAGTTTATCTACTAAAGGTATCTGAGTGGCGCTGAGTATATAATGGCTCCATCAGATACGCTATTTTTTAAGGGGTCACTGGGTACCATGCAAAGTTATAAAAAGGATTTCCTCGATTTTGCCATTGCGGCAGATGTTCTACGTTTTGGAGAGTTTACTCTCAAGTCAGGAAGGGTTAGCCCGTACTTCTTTAATGCCGGTCTCTTCAATACTGGAACTCACCTTGCACGTCTTGGAAAATATTATGCACAAGCAATTGTGGATAGCGGCATTGAATTTGATCTGCTCTATGGACCTGCCTACAAAGGGATCCCTCTGGCTGCAGTAACCGCTGTATATCTAACAGAGGATCATGGTCGTGACATCCCGTTTGCCTTTAACCGCAAAGAGGCCAAGGACCATGGTGAGGGTGGGATGATTGTTGGTGCACCATTGGAGGGACGCATCCTGGTAATCGATGACGTAATATCTGCAGGCACCTCGGTACGTGAATCTGTCGATATCATTCAGGCAAATGGGGCCAAATTCGCCGGCGTTGTAATCTCGCTGGATCGACAGGAGCGTGGGCAGGGAGAGATGTCTGCCATTCAGGAGGTTGAATCTCAATACGGGGTCAGTGTTGCCAGTATTGTAACCCTGACTGACCTGGTCACATACCTGCAGGATAGAGAGGATATGGCTGAATCTCTGGATAGAGTAAAAAAGTACCGTGAACAGTATGGTGCCTGAGTAATCTCCACACAGAAAGAGTCAACACAAAAAACCGAAGCCGGTTATAGAGTCCGGCTTCGGTTTTTTTGTTATATCTTCTGGTATTCTAGCCAACTACTTTTTACTGAATACCCCACCAAATACAGTCTTGCAGGTGTTTCTTGAGTAGGTGCGACAGTGCAATGCAAACACCCCCATCACTGCAATCACGCTAAAAATCACAAATATTACTGTTCCATTCATAAGTTACTTTTCCTTATCCGTCAGTTGTCTTTAATAGGGCATCAATTCCATAGCGCTGAGCAATCATCGCCAACTGTTTTCTGTAGTACATCACAGCGCTGTTGTTGTTTGCCGAGACGTCATATATTTTCCATCCTTTTTTGGTTGGATGAAAACGAAAGGTTATCTTTACCGGAAAACCTCGTGGATGAGTTATCCGTGCCGCAACACTCACCTCCTTACCAAAACGAGAACGTTTTGCCGGATAGAAGGTCACGCGATGATTTGTATATGCATAGGTCGCGATCTGTTGCCCAAGAGCTGTCATAAACATCTCTTTAAGTTTGTTGGAGAGTTTTTTGACCTGCTCATCACTCAGATCCTTGGACATCTTGCCAGTAGCCAGCCTGGTCATGTGTTCAAAATCAAAGTATGGGCCCAACTCCTTGTTGACAAAGTCTAATACATTGGAGAGATCTGTACTCCCAGTTCTACGCAGGTAAGAGAATGTCTGCTCCACTCCCTGCCGCAGCATTTGATCTGGTGTTGCCTTACGGATTGGCTGATAACGGCGCATTGGAACCGGTGCCTTGTATGGAGAACGGTATCCATAACGGTTGTAATAATCACCTGCCTCAGCTGCCGGTATCACCATCACTGCGCCCAGGATCATCATCCACACTCTTTGAATCAATCTCTGTTTCATCTAACTTCCTTCGCCTTTGCTTTCCTTGCCTGCTGGTAAAATTCCCCTCAACTTAAAAAATACCCAGTCTGAAAATCCATTTTCAATCAAGCCACCCGTTGGCAACTTGAGCTCCATGCGGAGCGACTGGGTAAGTGGAGGAAAACTACATAATCAAATTATCCACACTTGCTCTCACCACAATTTAGACAGGTCATGCACCCATCCATCTTAATCACTGCCTTGGTGCTGCATTTAGCACAGAGCTGAGCACCAGCAGGAAAACTGGTTGAAGCGGAGTCAGGCTCTGCTGTAGCTACCGGCTCACTCTTTCCCTGATTTTCAAACTCTGCCCGCTTCTTTGCCAGGAACTCTTTCTGGTGATCCTCCATGCAGTCACCACCAATCATCCCGATAAACTTTAGATGGCACTCGATACAGTCACCAATCTCAGCCACCAAAGATGGCATATACTTGCCGCCTTTCTTGAAATATCCACCACGTGGATCGAAGACTGACCGTAGCTCTTCCACCAGGAAGGTAACATCACCACCCTTGCGAAATACTGCAGAGATAATTCTGGTCAGCGCCACGATCCACTGGAAGTGATCCATGTTCTTGGAGTTGATGAAGATCTCAAATGGGCGGCGCTGCTCATGGTCTGTGCCTTCATTAAGAATCATATCGTTCACAGTCACGTAAAGTGCATGCTCTGAGAGCGGAGTCTTAATCTTGTAGGTTGAACCCACCAGCTGCTCGGGACGCTCCAGCTTTTCATGCATCTGGATCACATTGCCCTTGTCTTCAACGGTCTCTGTTATCGCCTCACCCGCAGACCCCCCTACTGAAAGGTCTTCGTCAACCACCTGGTATCCTACAATTTTAGTTTCAATCTTTACTGTCATTTTATTATCCCTCGGAAAGTTATCAGAACTTGCCGTAGTACCCCTCTTTTAGTGCATCATAGAGATTTGCTGCAGTATGCATTTCACCGTCATACTCAACCTCCTCATTCCCCTTAACCTCAACGGTCGAGCCATCCTCTGTTTCGAAACGGTAGGTGGTATTTTCCAGATCCTTCTCCTTAACCAGAACGCCCTGGAATGCCTCCGGATTGAAACGGAAGGTGGTGCACCCCTTTAACCCCTTCTCGTAGGCATAGAGATATACATCCTTGAACTCCTCGTAATCAAAATCAGTTGGGATATTAACTGTCTTGGAGATACTGGAATCTATCCAGCGTTGCGCCTCTGCCTGAACGTCTACATGCGCCTTTGGATTGATGGTCTCGGAAGAGATGAAATAGTCAGGCAGGCTATTCTCTGGCTCTTCCGAATATGGCATTGCATTCTCATTGACTAGCTCTCGATATGCCAACAACTCATACGAGTAAACATCTACCTTCTCTTTGCTCTTCTTGCCTTCACGAATAATGTTCCTTGAGTAGTGGTGGGCAAAACTTGGTTCAATACCATTACTGGCATTGTTGGCCAGCGAGAGTGAGATGGTTCCTGTAGGTGCAATTGAGCTATGGTGGGTAAAGCGACTTCCGACCTCTATCATTTCCGCAACCAATTCCGGCTCTACCGCTGCCACCTGCTGCATGTAGCGGCTATATTTTGCATGCAAAATTTTACCCTGAACTGTATCCCCAACACTCCAGCCATCCTCTGCCATCTCTGGACGCATTCGCAACATGGATGAAGTAACCTCATATTCTTCATCCAGTGCAGGTGCAGCCCCTTTCTCCCTGGCGAGCTCTACCCCGGTTTTCCAACCTGTTACTGCAAGTTCACGAGTAACCTTTTCGGTAAATTCAAGTGAGGCGTCATTACCGTACTCCATTCCCAGCATTGTCATGGTTGAGCCCAGTCCAAGGTACCCCATGCCATGGCGACGTTTGGTGAGAATCTCATCACGCTGCTTTCCTAGTGGGAGACCATTAATCTCCACCACATTATCCAGCATGCGGGTAAATGTAGAGATAACCTTACGGTAGCTATCCCAATCAAAATGTGCATTCTCGGTGAATGGGTTCTCTACAAACTTGGTTAGATTTATAGACCCCAACAGACATGAGCCGTACGGAGGAAGAGGTTGCTCACCACATGGGTTGGTTGCACGAATATTCTCGCAGAACCAATTATTGTTCATCTCATTTACCTTGTCGATCAAGATAAAGCCTGGCTCGGCATAATCATAGGTTGAGGACATGATGACATCCCACAATCTCTGTGCACGGAGCTTCTGATAGACCTTGCAGGCAACTTTGCCCTCCTCGTTGGTTACATACCCCTTCCTATCCGACCAATCTCGCCACACAATCTGCTCAGGATTATTTTTGTCCAGCATCTCCCCCTCTATGACTTTCTCACTGACAGGAAAGGCCAGTTTCCAGTCACCATCACTACGTACAGCATCCATGAACTCCCTGGTGACCAGTAGCGACAGATTAAACTGCCGCAGACAACCATCCTCACGTTTGGCGCGGACAAAATCCATTACATCAGGATGACCAACATCAAAGGTTGCCATCTGTGCACCACGCCTCCCACCTGCCGAAGAGACGGTGAAACACATCTTGTCATAGATATCCATAAATGAGAGAGGGCCTGATGTATAGGCCCCAGCGCCAGCAACAAATGCCCCTTTGGGTCGCAGGGTTGAAAACTCATATCCGATTCCACAACCAGCTCGCAGAGTAAGCCCTGCCTCATGAACTTTTTCCAGAATCCCATTCATGGAATCCTCCACAACCCCAGAGACTGTGCAGTTAATGGTAGAGGTAGCTGGCTTATGCTCCTGCGCCCCTGCATTTGAGGTGATTCGTCCCGCAGGGATAGCTCCATGCTGTAGCGCCCAGACAAATTCTTCATACCATCTGTTCTTCAGCTCCGTACTCTCTTCTACATCTGCCAGAGCACGTGCTACACGTCTGTAGGTATCCTCGATAGACTCATCAACAATATCCCCGTCCTTGCTTTTTAGACGATACTTGGCGTCCCATATATCCAGAGATGCTGGCTGGAACGGGACAGAATTGGCAGAATTTGCCACTAAACTGTCTGTTGAGTCGGTTGGTACCGGCCGTAATTGAGCTGTTTTCATCATGTTTAAAGTTCTCCCCCCTTTTGGCGAACTAGGTGTTAACGAGGTCGTGTAACTGTGCCACTCTGTCTCTCAGTTGGATTTCTGTTATCTCAAGAGACTAGAGATATTTTTCTGACCATCAAAAACACAATATGTTGTGTTTAGAAAAATCAGCTTACCAGTAATCAAAACCATGTCAAGGTGCTGCAAGAAATTGTGTTACCTACGTAACATACTGTTATATATAGTACTTAATCATATCCTTCTAAATAAAACCCCTTTTTTTTCATACAGATAGAAAATATCATTTTTTTTACAAAACACTACATATTGTGTCTACAAACATTTTGTTAACAGAGTTATCCACAAACATATCCCGTATACTGTCGCCATGGAAAATAGCGGAACCTCTGAAAAAGATTAATGTGGTGGGGGTTTGGAGGAAGAGCTCTGCCCCCATGGGATAACTTGTGGAGAGAGATCTGATTAAGTCACTTCGTGACCCAATCAGCGCTTCCTAAACAGACAAAATCGATTGAATTTTATTCAGCAGATGGCATCCTCCATCTGACACTACGGCTGACTAGCCGAAAAGCCAGGACAACCCAGGGACAATATGGAATATCACGACTATTACAAGACGCTTGGGGTATCAAGGGATGCATCTCAGGATGAGATCAAAAAACAGTATCGACGGCTTGCACGCAAGTATCATCCTGACGTTAGCAAGGAGGGAGATGCTGAACAGCGTTTCAAGGAGGTGGCAGAGGCCTACGAGGTACTGAAAGATCCTGAGAAGCGCCAATCCTATGATCAGCTCGGTGCAAACTGGAAAGCCGGGGAGGAGTTTCGTCCCCCTCCAGGATGGGAGAGTGCATTTCACGGCAGAGAAGCCAATTTTGGAGGCCCGGGAGGATTCAGTGATTTCTTTGGCTCAGTTTTTGGCGGAGGAATGAGCGGAGGCATGGGTGGCGGCCACGTCAGAAACCATCCTGGAGCTGATCAGACAATGCGCATCTCTATCCGCCTGGAAGAGTCGTATGAAGGTTCTCGTCGCACCATTCAGATACCGGAAATCAACCCCAACGGAGAGATTGGCACTGCACGAAGAAAACTGGAGATTCGCATTCCAAAAGGGATTCAGGAGGGCCAGAAAATCAGGCTCGGCAAACAGGGGCAGGCCAGTCTCTCTGGAGGGCCTCGTGGGGATCTGTTGCTACAGGTGCAGTTTCAGAAAGACCAACAACTGCGTGCCAGTGGCAGTGATATCCTTATGAATCTTGTCATCACTCCATGGGAGGCCGCACTTGGTGAACGCATCACCGTACCCACACTGGGTGGTGACGTAGAGCTGAAAATTGGTGCGGGCACCCAGAGCGGGCAGAAGATGCGCCTAAAGGGCAGAGGCCTTCCCGGAACCCCGCCAGGCGATCAAACCCTGACTATACAGATTCATACGCCACCAGCAGAAAACCAGGAGATTGAACAACTCTATAATGAGCTTAGGGACAAGAGTGAATTCAACCCCCGTACACAACAGCGTTAATGATAAGATCGCCTGCCATGAGAAGAGTCCTTAGAGAAACGGTGCGGCTAGTATCCAAAACAGTACTGCTTACAACCATGGCACTGTCTCAATATGCCGAGGCGAGGCCGCTTGTAGATACCACTATTCCTCCTGGGTTTGGTAGTAGCCGTGGAGATATACCAACACTTGCCCCAATGCTGGCACAGGTGATTCCCGGTGTTGTCTCTATATCCGTCATTGACGCAAAAGATCGAAACGCAACCAACGAACAGGAAAAATCATCTGCTGGCTCCAGCAACCCCATGGATGACTTCAGTTTTCGTCCCTCACCACCCCGAGACCCACTACTTAAAAACAGTTCCGGACTGGGTGCTGGAGTAATTATTGATCACCAACAGGGATACATCATCACTAACCACCACCTTATTAGTGAATCCAAAGAGATAAATGTAACTCTTGATGATGGACGTAACTTTTCTGCCAACCTGATTGGTTCTGATCAAGAAACTGATATCGCACTATTGCAAATTAATGCTCCCCGTCTAACAGCTATCTCCATGGGAAACTCAAAAGAGCTCCGGGTTGGTGATTTTGTGATAGCAATTGGCAATCCGTTTGGTCTTGGCAATACCGCCACATCCGGCATTGTCAGTGCACTTGGAAGGTCAAATCTTGGACTTGAGAGATTCGAGGAGTTTATCCAGACTGATGCCTCAATTAATGTCGGCAACTCTGGTGGTGCACTTATCAACCTGAAGGGCGAACTGGTTGGAATCAATACTGCAATTCTTGCACCGAATGGAGGCAGTGTCGGTATCGGTTTTGCCATACCTGTAAATATGGTACGTGAGATCACTACACACCTGGCTCAACATGGAGCAGTTGAACGTGGATATCTTGGAATCACAACCAAGCAGCTGTCGTCCAATCTGGCCCGAACTCTTCGAATTGACCAGGGCGTACTGGTTGACAATGTTGAAACCAACTCCCCCGCAGAGTGGGCCCGTGTTCAGAAGGGTGACGTATTGATTGCAATCAATGGACATGACATTGAGGATCCAACACAGTTGGAAAATATTCTGGGGCTATTCCCCACAGGAAAACAGCTCAAACTATCCATACTACGCAGCGGACACCCCCGTCATCTGTTTGCAACGCTTACAAAACCGGAAAACCTGCAACTTTCAGGAGAGGAGATAAACAAAAACATGAGTGGAGTTATTCTCTCTACTCTATCTCCAGAACAGAAAAACCGTTACCTATCCGGCGGGATATCTGTCGACTCGGTGGACCCAAAGAAGAGCGGCTGGGTACTTGGACTACGCCCAGATGATGTTATCTTCTCTATCAATCGCCAACCAGTTAGGCGACTACGTGACGCACAAAAGGCTGGGGCACTATCCAAAAAAATGGTAATCCTGCGCGCCTATCGTGGCGACAAGATTCTTGAGATGATAATAAAATAACCATGAACCCTTGCGAAAGTAATCGCAAGAGTTCATGTCTCATGAGTTTTCCATCGGGCCGTATGGTGCACTACGAGTCTGATCATGGAGCTCCATGCGGTACTTAGTAAATGACTCCTCATCATCAAAATGCATAAACGGATTTCCCGCTCTCTCCTGTTTCAGGGTTGAGCTCTTGTCTATAGAGTAATTGTGCCCTGGAAATACCCTGGTCTCTGGATCAAACTGATCCAACAACCCATGGAGCGAATGAAACATTGCAACTGGATCACTGCCATCCAGATCACAACGCCCACATCCATAAACAAACAGGGTATCCCCGGTTATCAGGTTGCCATCTGTGTAATAGCAGACTCCCCCAGGCGTATGGCCAGGAGTCTCAACAGCAAGAATCTCGGTACTGCCAAGATCAATCTTGAAGGGGGCATCAAAACTGCTCCAATCCATGTTTTCCAACCCAAAAAATTTTGCCTCTATGGTATTTATATAGACCTTGGCACCACTCTTCTGCTGCAGTGACTCTACCCCATTAATATGGTCATTGTGACCATGGGTCAGGATAATTGCAGTGATCTTTAACTTCCTCTCAGCAGCATAATCAATGATCTTTTCAACCTCCCAGGCAGGATCAACCACGGCAGCCGTAGCAGTAGCACAATCCTCGATCAGATATATAAAGTTTTCCATTGGGCCGAGCTCCAGGGTATGAAGCTGAGTGGAATAATTGACCATTTGCTATAATCTCGCCGTGACCAGTGAAAATAGATTACCGTTTGTCTCCCTATTTAGAGGAGCTGCCCCATATATTAACGCACATCGTGGCAGGACCTTTGTAATTACCTTTAGTGGCGCCATGATGCAAGGTAGGCGCTTTCATGATTTTATCCACGATATTGCTCTACTGAATAGTCTTGGAGTTCGTCTGGTTCTGGTACACGGCGCACGCCCCCAGATCGATGCACAACTTGCATCTGCCGGCATAGAGAGTGAGATTGTTGGCGATCTTAGAATAACCAATGATAACGCTCTGCAAGCTGTAAAGGAGGTTATTGGAAGCATCCGCATCAGGTTGGAGGGAGAGCTCTCTAACAGTCTTCCAAACTCACCAATGTCTGGCTCGAAAATACGTATTGTATCCGGTAACTTTGTAACTGCTCGCCCGCTTGGTATTCGTGAAGGAGTTGATTACCAACATACTGGAGAGGTAAGACGCATTGATAAACCAGCTATTGATAACCTGCTGGATGAGGGATTTATTGTTCTACTCTCCCCAATCGGAACATCTCCAACTGGAGAGATATTTAACCTGAGTAGCGAGGATGTTGCGACTGCTGCAGCTACCCAACTAAGTGCTGACAAGATGATCTCGCTGATTGAAGCACCAGGCCTGCTGGATGGTAAAAAGAGGCTGATTCGTCAACTTACTCCGGATGAGGCAGAGAGGATTGTATCTTCCAGAAGAAAACTTCCCGAGCAGACAAGACGAACTGTTATGGGTGCAATTAATGCGTGTAGAGACGGTCTCTCCAGGGCTCATATTGTAGATGGCAGAAAAGATGGTGGCCTGTTACAAGAGCTCTTTACCAGGGATGGAATTGGAACCATGATCACCTCCGATCACTATGACATCATACGCCCGGCAACTATTGACGATATTGGAGGCATTATCGAACTGATCTCTCCTCTGGAGAGAGATGGAATTCTGGTTCCTCGCTCTCGTGAACTGCTGGAAATTGATATTGACCACTACACAGTCATGGAGAGAGACGGAACCATTATCGGAGTTGTCGCTCTCTATCCGGACCTTCCTCAACATATTGCCGAAGTAGCCGGCCTGGCGATTCACCCGGAGTACCAGAATGAGGGGCGTGGTGAGGCTCTTCTAAAATACCTTGATCGTTACATCAAGGAGCAGATGCCGAACAAGATAGAGCGTCTTTTTGTCCTCTCAACCCATGCCTCACACTGGTTTCAGGAGCAGGGATACAGCACCGCAAAGCTGACAGAGCTGCCTGTAAAACGTCAATCACTCTATAACTACAAGAGAAACTCAAAGGTATTCATTCGAACCCTGGGAGATATGAGATGAGCGAAAAATCTCTCATTGCAAAGAGGTTTCGGGGATTCCTGCCGGTTGTTGTAGATGTGGAGTGCGGCGGTTTTGATGCCAGGAAAGATGCGCTGCTGGAGATATCTGCAGTTATTCTCGACTTCAACAAAGATGGCAAGCTGGATATCCATGAGAGTCACGAGCAACATGTACTCCCCTTCAAAAATGCCAATCTCGATCCGAAAGCCCTGGAGTTTATTGGTCTAAGCGATCCGTGGCACCCCTTCAGGATGGCTGTTGAAGAGAAGGAGGCCTTGAAAACCATATTTGAGCCTGTCAGAAGAGCCGTCAAAGAGCGTGGTTGTAGTCGAGCCATTCTGGTTGGTCACAACGCCTGGTTTGATCTTGCCTTTCTTAATGCTGCTGTGGAACGCACCAAAATCAAGAACAGTCCATTCCACTCCTTCAGCAGTTTTGATACAGCAACTCTGGGCGGAGTATTCTATGGTCAAACCGTATTGGCAAGAATGGCTCAAGCAGCAGATATTGAATGGAACCATGAGGCTGCCCACTCCGCACTATATGATGCGGAACAGACAGCAAAACTTTTCTGCAAGATGGTCAACGACTGGGATGAGATCAGCCAGAGGTTTGCCCCACAAGCAAGTTAAGGAGCCTCTGAAAAAGCGTATCCGCTATTTCTCCGTTGCTGACTCCATCATCCTCTTCAGCTCACCGCTGTCACCCAGTTCAAGAGTAATGTCACAGCCCCCAACCAACTCGCCATCAACATAAATCTGTGGAAAAGTGGGCCAATCCGCATATTTTGGCAGATTTTCAAAAACCTCCGGGTCCTCAAGCACATTTACATACGAGAACTCAACTCCAGTCTCTTTCAATGCTGCCGATGCACGACTGGAAAAACCACAAACCGGGAACATCGGTGTCCCTTTCATATAGATAACAACCGGGTTGTTTTTTACCTGTTGATCAATACGCTCCAATACATCCATTGTTACACTCCATATTTCCTGACTATATTAGTTGGTCATTATATCAGACGGGATTATCTTCGTCGATAAAATGGTGCTCTATCCCAAACTGCTGGCTGATCCATCTGCCCAGAGCCTGTACACCACCTCGTTCTGTAGCATGGTGGCCACAACTGAAGAAGCAGATCTCGCGCTCCATTGCCTCATGGTAGCTACGCTCTGATATCTCGCCCGTAAGATACGCATCCAACCCAGCCTCTGCGGCCTGTACAATATACTTCTCTGCACCTCCACTGCACCATCCAATCCTCTTTATAGGGTGCTGATGGCCCTGGATCACCAATGGGTTGCGTCCCCTCAGCCCCTCTTTGATCTTTTCCTCCAACTCCTCAACGCTAACTGCCGAGGAGAGCTCGCCATACTGCACCAGCTCCGCAGCCTCCAAGACTCCTTCGGTGGTGCACCCCAATTGTGCGGCCCACTGTGCATTATTTCCCAGCTCTGGATGGGCATCTAGTGGAAGATGGTAGGCAACAAGATTTATCTCATTTTCCAGTAACAGTTTAAGCCGTTTTCGGCTTGGGCCCACAATACGTTGATCATCCCCACTCCAGAAAAGACCATGGTGCACCAGCAACATATCTGCATTACGTTCGACAGCCCTCTCAATTACATAGAGTGATGCAGTCACTGCAGTAACAACTGAGCCTAGCTCGCCCCTGCCCTCCACCTGCAAACCGTTGGGACAGTAGTCCTGAAATTGCTCAACCTCCAGGAGGTTATCCAGTGTGGTGACCAGTTGATCTCGCTCCATGCCATCTCCATGCTCTCTGATTCAATAGCTATTTGTATCACAGTTTGGTTATCATCTGCAGCATGAATCAACCCACCACCACAGCACTAATAAAATTGTTCACTTTTGCGCTTGCTGCGACCTTCCTCTTGATGTTGCTGCGACCAGAGCTTTTTATCCACTCCGGCCCAATAGTGGAGATTCAGCAGAGCAAAAACAGCCCTGTTGGAAGTGGTCCAGCTTCTTATGCAGATGCTGTTGCCATCGCCGCACCTGCTGTAGTCAACATCAATACAGCCAAGGTTGTAACGGAGCGCCGTATTACCCTGCTGGATGACCCGATTTTCCGCCATTTTTTTGGCGACAGATTGCGTGTTGTACCACGCAAACGTCTGGAGACCAGCCTTGGGTCTGGGGTAATAGTTAGCAGAGATGGATACATCCTGACCAACAACCATGTCATTGATGGTGCTGATGAGATCCAGATCTCACTACATGATGGACGTAGTGGAGAGGCAAAACTTATAGGTAGTGATGCAGATACTGATCTTGCCCTTCTGAAGATTGAGATGAGTGATCTCCCCGCCATAACATTTGGTCACTCCACTCCTCTCCGGGTTGGTGATGTTGCGCTGGCAATTGGAAATCCATTTGGCGTTGGACAGACTGTAACAATGGGAATTATCAGTGCTACAAACAGAAACCAGCTGGGAATAAGTAACCAGGAGAATTTTATTCAGACAGATGCTGCAATTAATCCTGGAAATTCTGGTGGTGCACTTATTGATGCATCTGGAAATCTGATTGGAGTCAATACAGCAATCTTTTCCAAAACTGGTGCCTCACACGGGATTGGTTTTGCGATACCCGTGTCCACCACACAGCATGTAATGAGACAGCTAATTGAACATGGTGTAGTACAGCGAGGATGGATAGGGGTAGAGATGCAGAATCTTACCCCGGAACTTGCTGCATCATTTGGAGTCAGTACAACTCATGGTGCAATTGTTGCAGGGTTATACCGTAATGGTCCTGCAGCAAGATCAGGATTAACCCCCGGAGATATTGTCACCCATGTTAATGGAGAGGCAATTCAGAGTGGTGAGGATGTTGCCAATATTGCACTCAATATGGAGCCCGGGTCTGTTCTTGAGTTTCGGGGGGTACACAATGGAGATACTGCGACATGGCGTATTACAATTGCCCCAAAAGAGCAGTGATCAGATCGCAGCAAGTCCTGCCTTCAAGGCGTCCATAAATTTGCCATTCTCTTCTGCCGTACTGACCGTTACCCGCAGACAATCAGCCAACGCACCACCAGCAGGGCTCATGTTCTTTATCAGCACACCACGATCCTTGATCTCCTTAAAGAGTTTATCTGCACAACCTGGAGCAACCCTGAACAGAATAAAGTTCGCCTGACTTGGATATACTTGTTCGATATATTTAATTACTGCCATCTTTTCAAGCAGATCGTCACGGTTATGTCGTAACTGTTCAGCCTGGCTGTGCAGCACTGATGAGTGCTGAAGAATGAAACTTGCCGCATGCTGGGTCAATACATTGATATTGTATGGTAGCCGTACCTTGTTGATCTCTCTAATCCATTTCGGATCACCTGCCATCAGGCCCAGACGTAGCCCAGCTAGCCCCATCTTGGAGACTGTGCGCATTACCAGAAGATTTTCATGCTCCGGTATATGTCCCATAAAACTCTCTTCGGCAAAAACATGATAAGCCTCATCAACCACTACAAAACCTGGGGCAACATGAAGAATTTTCCGGATATCATCAGCGCTCCATAAATTCCCTGTTGGGTTATTTGGGTATGCAAGGAATACAACAGCCGGCTGATACTGTTCAATCGCCTTAACCAATGCATCCATATCAAGATTGAAGTTGCTATCCAGCGGTATGCCGACAAAATCCATGCCGACAAAACTGGTGATCATCTTGTACATTACGAAGGTTGGCTCTGGAGCCAAAACAGTCCGTCCCGACTCAGCAACAGCCATCAACAACATCTGAATCAACTCGTCAGAACCATTACCCAGCACAATCTCACAGCCATCTGGCACCCCCATCTCCTGGCTAATCTGCAGAGAGAGTTCACGAGCTGCTGGATCCGGATAGCGGTTTATCTCTACACTACCGACCGAATCAAGCCACTCCTGCTGCAGTGGTTCTGGCCAGTGATACGGGTTCTCCATTGCATCCAGCTTTATCCAGTCACCCGGGTCTGGCACATGGTATGCAGAGAGCGCTTGAATCTCTGATCTGATCCACTGCTTCATAAGGATCTATCCAGAGTAGGGAACCTCTGAAAAAGCTTAATGGGATGGGGGTTTGGGGGAAGGGCTCTATAGGTGTTGTTGTAACATACTGAACCATAACCCTTCCCCCATAGAATAACTTGTAAGGGAGATCTGATTGGGTCACGAAGTGACTTAATTAGAGCTGCTCTAGCCACAGGGAATTGACTGTTACGAAGAGTAAGCGCCATTATTTGTTGATTCTATATTCTGCAGAGCGGGCATGTGCCGTCAATCCCTCTCCTCGCGCCAGGATAGATGCGGTTTTACCAAGCTCTGATGAGCCTTCAGCAGAACACATTATCAGACTTGAGCGCTTCTGGAAGTCATAAACTCCAAGTGGCGATGAGAACCTTGCGGTTCTGGATGTTGGCAACACATGGTTAGGGCCGGCACAGTAGTCTCCAAGTGCCTCCGCTGTATAGCGCCCCATAAATATCGCCCCTGCATGACGAATACCTGGCAGTAGCGCCTGTGGATCATCTACCGAAAGCTCCAGATGCTCTGGTGCGATGTAGTTGGTTACCTCAAGTGCCTGCTCCATATTTTCCACCTGAATCAGTGCGCCACGGTCTGCAAGTGCAGTACGAATAATATCTGCACGCTCCATCCCATCCAGCAGTTTTTCTATACTCTGCTCAACCGCATCCAGAAAACCTGTGTCCGGTGATATCAGAATTGATTGTGCATCCTCATCATGCTCAGCCTGGGAGAAGAGGTCCATAGCAATCCAGTCCGGATCTGTCTTGCCATCACAGACCACCAGAATCTCTGAAGGGCCTGCAATCATGTCAATACCCACGCTACCAAATACCATACCCTTGGCTGTAGCAACGTAGATATTTCCCGGGCCCACAATCTTGTCAACCTGGGGAATTGTCTCTGTACCATATGCCAGAGCCGCCACAGCCTGTGCCCCGCCAACAGTATAGACCTGATCTACGCTGGAAATTGCGGCAGCAGCCAAAACCAGCTCATTGACTGTACCATCCGGGGTGGGTACTACCATAATCAGCTCTTCAACCCCGGCCACCTTGGCGGGAATTGCGTTCATCAGCACAGATGATGGATATGCCGCCTTGCCTCCAGGCACATAGAGCCCTACTCTATCCAGCGGGGTAACCTGCTGTCCAAGTATTGTGCCGTCTTCCTCGGTATAGCTCCAGGATTCCACCTTCTGATGCTGGTGGTAAAGACGCACCCGTTCAGCCGCATGCTCCAGAGCACCGCGCTGATCATCAGGCAGATCATCCAGCGCCCGCTGTAATCTCTCTTGAGATAGAGTTAGTGCCCCCATATCATCTACCGAAAGCCGATCAAAACGGTTGGTATATTCGACTAGCGCCTCGTCTCCGCGCTTGCGAACCTCCAACAGAACCTCTTTTACAGTCTGATGAACCTGCTCATTAGATACGCCTTCCCAGGCCAACAGCTGCTCCAGCTCTTTCTGAAAGTTGTTATCTAATTTGTTTAAGCGCCTCATTAGTTAACCTCTTGCTGCTGCTCTACCGCATCAGATATTTTCTGAATAAGATCCTTAACCTGTTGACTCTTCATCTTCATCGATGCCTTATTTACTACCAGCCTGGAGCTGATCTGTGCGATCTCTTCAAGTGGCTCCAGACCATTAGCCTTCAGAGTATTTCCTGTCTCTACCAGATCCACAATACAGTCAGCAAGCCCGACCAGCGGGGCCAGCTCCATTGCTCCGTAAAGTTTGATAATCTCGACCTGCTGCCCAAGTGATGCAAAATAATTTCTGGCCGAGTTTACATATTTAGTGGCTATCCGCATTCGACCATCAGGTGCAGGTGCACCAACTACTCCAGCTGTCATCATTCGGCAACGTGCTATCCTCAGATCCAGAGGCTCATAGAGATTACTGCTGCCATACTCCATCAGCACATCCTTGCCCGCTACTCCCAAATCTGCCACGCCCCTCTCCACAAAAGTCGGCACATCGGTTGCTCTGATTACAACCACCTTTACATGCTCCAGATTTGTATCAAGAATCAATTTTCTGCTGGTAACTGGATCATCAACAGGACGAATCCCGGCCGCCTCCAACAGAGGCAGGGTATCCTTGTATATGCGCCCCTTGGAGAGGGCAATTGTCAATGGCTTGTTCATCTCTCTATTGTAACTGATTGGCCTGGCAAATTTTATGGTAGGCGCTCAATATCCGCTCCCAGCTGCATAAGTTTCTCCTCAATCGTCTCGTAACCACGATCAATATGGTAGATGCGCTCTATCACTGTCTCCCCCTTGGCTGCCAGACCAGCCAGCACCAACCCTGCCGACGCTCTCAAATCAGTCGCCATCACTCTTGCCCCAGTCAATGATTCAACACCATCAACTACAACAGTGTGCCCCTGCATCCGGATATTGGCGCCCATCCGCTGAAGTTCCGGCACATGCATAAAACGGTTCTCGAAAATGGTCTCAGTAACCATCCCAACCCCCTTGGCAACTGTGTTGAGTGCCATAAACTGTGCCTGCATATCGGTAGGAAAGGCGGGGTGAGGCGATGTGGTCAAGGTAACTGCTTGCGCCCTTCTACCACCCATATCCAGAGCAATCGAATTCTCTCTGATGTCAAGATCAGCGCCAGCCTCCTCCAGCTTCAACAGCACCGACTCCAGCAATACAGGGTTGGTATCAACCAACTCTACACTGCCACCTGTAATGGCCGCAGCAACCAGGTAAGTACCCGTCTCAATTCGATCAGCAATTACGTTGTACTCTACCCCATGCAGCGACTCTACCCCTTCAATCTTGATGGTTGCACTGCCTGCACCACTGATTTTTGCCCCCATCCTGTTGAGGAAATTGGCCAGATCCACCACTTCTGGTTCGCGCGCAGCATTCTCCAGTACTGTTTTTCCGTCTGCCAACGTGGCTGCCATCATCAGATTCTGTGTGCCGGTTACAGTTACAGAATCCAGCAGGATATGCGCCCCCTTCAACTGGCTTGCCTTGGCATGAATATATCCATTTTCCACTGCAACCTCCGCGCCCAATGCGCGCAACCCGTCTACATGAAGATTTACTGGACGCGCCCCTATTGCACAGCCCCCAGGCAGAGAAACTATTGCCTCCCCAACCTTTGCCAACAGTGGACCCAACACCAGAATTGAGGCACGCATTGTCTTAACCAGGCTGTAGTCAGCAAATGGATTTGAAATGGTCGATGGATCAATCCCTACTCCATCAGAACTCTCCACCACCACACCAACTCCCATGGTTGAGAGGAGATTCATCATGGTGCTGACATCCTGCAGCTGGGGCACTCGACGGATAGAGACCGACTCATTCGCAAGCAGGGAGGCCGCAAGAATCGGAAGCACTGCATTCTTGGCGCCGGATATCCTGATCCGTCCATGAAGCGATCTACCACCAGTAATTCTTAACTTATCCATAACAGCAGAGTCCTACCCCCTTAGTTTGTAACCGGAACGAAGCATTCCAATGGAGAGCAGTGAGAGTGCGGTAAAAAACATGAACGCAACCACCATACTCTGTATATGACTAACATCAGACACTCCAAGAAACCCATACCTGAAACCATCAATCATATAAAATACCGGGTTATAGGCGGATATTTGCTGCCAAAAAGGTGGGAGATCCTGAATGGAGTAGAACACACCGCTCAGAAAGGTTAGTGGCAAAATAATGAAGTTTTGAAATGCTGAGAGGTGGTCATATTTATCCGACCAGATTCCAGCTATCACCCCCATCGCACCCATCACTCCGCTTGAGAGTGTTGCAAATAACAGAATCAATGCTACAGAGTAGATCTCCACATCCACCAACAGTGCCGCCACTGCCATAACCCCTATTCCCACCACTAACCCCCTGAGAATTGCAGCAGCAACGAAGGCAATATAGAACTCAAAAGATGAGAGAGGGGCCAGCAGCACAAATATGATATTTCCATTCATCTTGGACTGCAGAATACTGGACGATCCATTGGCAAATGCATTTTGAGCCAAGGCCATCATGACCAACCCAGGGATCAAAAAACTGCTGTAGCTATGCCCTTCATAGACCACTACTGCCTCCTCAAAGACCACTCCGAAAACCAGCAGATAGAGCAGAGTTGATACTGTTGGGGCCAATACTGTCTGTACAAAAACCTTGAGGAACCGCCACACCTCCTTGCGGAACAGGGTCCAACAGCCATATAAATTTTGTGGTTTAACTCTATTGATCATCACTAATCCCCGGTCAGATCCAGAAACACCTCTTCCAGAGTTGGCTCACGAATCTGTAACTGATGACTATCGACTCCCAGCTCTGTCAACTGCTGCAACAGTTGCTGCTTATCCTGCTCTACACGGGAGAGACGGATCTCTGTTCGGCTCCTGCTCCTGGAGATGACAGCAGACTCAATATTTGTCGGAAGCCCATAATTCGGATCTGGCATTTTTCCCACCACCGCCACTTGCCACGAACTTTGTGAGATCAGTTCCTGCTTGTCACTTAGCGCAACGAGAGCTCCCCTGTTCAGAATGGCAATACGATCACACATCGACTCTGCCTCCTCCAGATAGTGAGTCGTAAGCAGAATTGTATGGCCCTCTTTATGGAGACGATGCGCAAAATCCCACAGTGCCCGGCGCAGCTCCACATCTACCCCGGCTGTCGGCTCATCCAGCACCACTACAGGCGGGCGATGAACCAGTGCCTGGGCAATCAACACACGACGCTTCATCCCTCCCGAGAGGTTATGCAGGTTCTCATCTCTTTTATCAGACAGCTTGAGGGTATCCAGCAACTCCTCCAGCCACTGCCTATTCTCTCTTCCCAGTCCAAAATATCCAGACTGAATCTTCAACATTTCCCACACCGTGAAGAATGGATCGTAGACCAGCTCTTGAGGCACAACACCTATCTGACTTCTGGAGTGGCGATATTGGGTCACCACATCATACCCCATCACCTTGACCTGACCTGCAGTAGGCCTAACCAGCCCCCCCATGATATTTATAAGGGTTGATTTTCCTGCGCCATTAGGGCCCAGCAGGCCAAAAAACTCTCCCTGCTCCACACTAAAACCAACTCCTCGCAGGGCATTAGTAGCACCAAACTGCTTCTGAACCTGAACTATATCAAGTGCCAGAGAACTCATTCAGGATCCCATCCACACCACTCACCTGGGCCAGCCCCTCAAGCTTGTAAGGAACGTTCAAAAACCGGACCACCCGTTGATCTCTCTTCATCTGACGAAGCCACTCGATCAACAGTGCAAGCCCTGCACTATCTACACGCCTAACTCCTCCAAGGTCGACCACAAGATCGCCATGATTTCCAAAATAGTTGGTGGAGTCACGTAGAGCCTCTCTGGCAGTGGAGAACGTCATCTCCCCTTTAAGAAGAATATGGTGTTCTGATTCGACAACAAATGACAGGCTACTCACCCCTGCTCCTCAGCTATTTTATTGCCATCATTATTGTTGTGAGTTGAGAGACGTTTGATCAAACCATCCAGTCCAACCTTGCGAATCTCTGCCGCAAAACTGGAGCGATAGTTCTTCACCAGACTGACTCCATCAATAATAATATCGAACACCTTCCACTCTTTCTGCTTGTCCTGACGAACCTGGAACAGAACAGGAATCGGTGGCCCTCCATTACCTCCAGAGAATTCTGCACGTACCACTGCATCCTTGCGTTTTGGATTGCGATGAAATGGTTTAAAGGTGACACTTTTGCCTCGAAACTCAACCAGTGCGCCCGCATAGGTGCGGATCAACATACCGGCAAACTCATCCATAAACTGTTGGCGCTGCTCTGCTGTTGCCTTGCGCCAGCTTTTTCCAATAATCCAGCGTGACATGAGTTTCATATCCATATGTGGAATAACAAACTCATTAACCAACATTCTGGCAACCTGCTGCGTATGGGCAGGGTCTGTTTTCATTAGATCCTCCTCCAGCAGAAGCTGATCCATCACCTGTTCGGTCAGATTTCTGATCATCACATCTGGCCCCTCTTCTGCTGACACAGACGTACTGAACAGCAACCACGCCATCAGAAACCAGGCTAATTTGCCATATCTGATTGTCATGAACCACATCACTCCTTGTCCACCTGATTAAAGAGGAATTGTCCTATCACCTGTTCCAGAGCAATTGATGATTGCGTCATCCTGATCTCATCGCCGGGAAGAAGGAATGTTGCGCCCCCACCACCAGGCTCTATACCAACATACTGCTCACCCAACATGCCTGCTGTCAGAATTGATGCTGCCGCATCCTCATACAACACCGTAGCACACTCAGGAAACAGTACTGCCTCGCTATCTTCAGGTGGCTCATCTCCGCACAAGACCAGTATTGGCACTCCATCTTTATCCAGTATCTGTTCTCCAGACTCAGTCACTCTCTGTAGAGAGAGCTTTTCCGGATCAATCCTCATCTCTACAATTGCCCGGTACTCCAGATTATCGAGATAAACATCGGTAACCCTGCCAACCTGAACACCTGCCATGGTCACTGGTGCACGCACCTTGAGGCCACCAATCTCATCGAAACGGGCTTCCAGTCGATATCCAGAGTCACTATTGTAGCTACTCAAATTTCCAACATAGAAGGCCAACACAAGCAGGGCAACTATTCCCAACCCTGCAAAGAGTCCCACCCAGATTTCTACTGTTCTTTCCTGTCCCATTCTATGTCCCGTCTCTACGCACTAAACATCAAAGCTGTTAAAACAAAATCAAGTCCCAATACTGCTAAAGATGCATTCACTACTGTACGAGTTGTTGCTCTTGAGACCCCTTCTGATGTTGGTGTTGCATCATATCCCTCAAACAGGGAAATCCATATAATCACAAAACCAAACACCACGCTCTTGATAATCCCATTCAGGATATCATCATAAAAATCTACCCGCGCCTGCATCTGTGACCAGAAGGCACCATCATCTACCCCTAGCAGTGGGACCGCCACAAAATACCCCCCAAACACACCCAATACGGTAAATATTGCCGCAAGCAGTGGCATCGAGATAAAACCGGCCAGAAAGCGTGGGGCAATAATTCTACGTACTGGATCCACCGCCATCATCTCCATGCCAGAGAGCTGCTCTGTCGCCTTCATCAGTCCAATCTCTGCTGTTAATGCGGAACCTGCTCGTCCAGCATACAGCAGTGCTGCAACCACGGGACCCAATTCACGAACCAACGAGAGAGCCACCAGCACCCCAAGCGACTCCTCTGCCCCAAAATCAACCAGTGTATTGTAGCCTTGCAACCCCAACACCATCCCTACAAAAATCCCTGCTACCACAATAATCAGCAGAGAGTGGACACCAATCCAGTAGAGCTGACGAGTTACCAACCCAAAACGGGCAATCAGGCTCCCCATACCAGCCAGCACCCTGATCAAAAAAAGTTGCCCACGCCCCACTCTTCTGAAAATAGAGAGTAACTGCATTATCATTATATAGACCCCATCATCTCATCCTCAATGGACTCTGTCGGGTAGTGAAAAGGAAGCGGACCATCCGGCTCACCCTGCATAAACTGTTCTATCCATGCAGAACTATTCTGCTTAAGCTGTTTGGGAGAGCCCTTGCCAACTATCCTGCCTTCAGCCAGCAAGTAGACATAATCGGCTATTGCCATGGTCTCCTCCACATCATGGGAGACAATTATACTGGTTAGCCTCAAGGTCCTGTTAAGCTCACGAATAAGCTTCATCAACACCCCCATGGAGATTGGATCCTGCCCAGTAAATGGCTCATCATACATAACCATTATTGGATCCAGGGCAATGGCACGTGCCAAAGCCACTCTACGAGCCATTCCTCCCGAAAGCTCAGAGGGCATAAGCTCCTTTGCGCCACGCAGACCAACAGCCTGGAGCTTCATCAGCACCAGATCATGAATCATTGATTCAGGAAGATCGGCATGTTCTCGTAACGGGAAAGCGACATTTTCAAAAACTGTCATATCGGTCAACAGCGCACTGCTTTGAAACAGCATTCCCATACGCTTACGCAGAGAGTAGAGCAAGTTGTGGTCAAGCTCAGAGATATTTTTACCATCAACATGAACTGTTCCGGCTAAAGGCGATAGCTGCCCTCCAATAAGACGTAACAGCGTGGTCTTGCCAGTTCCGCTTGGCCCCATAATGGCAACAATTTTACCTCTGTGGATATCAAGGTTGATCCCCTGAAACAGCGGCAGATTATCACCATTGCGACTTTCGTGAGCAAACTCCAGATCTCGAATACGCACCAGCACATCTGGACGCCTTCTTTTCTGGGGTTTTCTTGTCTGTCTGTATGATTTTGGCACCAGTTGCTCACTAAATGGAAAAGGTAATCTGAATCTGGTAAAGAATTATGCCCAACCTGTAACGTAGAGGCTAATTGTAGTCAATATTACCCCAATAATGAGGAGATAGTCTCCGCATTTTCGATATTACCACTCAGTCCAGGGCCCGGAATAAAAATCAATGTATCGAGGTTCTCTTTTTTCAACAACTCAACGAGAGTTCTCATCTCCATGGGAATCAGCTCTTGTGACGCATGGAGCAGAGCAACCCCATCCCCTCCCCGTAGAGAGATAACTGACTCCATCAACGAATCATTTGTAGCGATATCTGCCATCTGGAAAAGTGGGATATTTGAGAATAAATCATGCGGGATCTCACAGTCCTCATACAGCAAAATCCCAACCAGCCTGTCATGTAAGAGAGCAATTTTTTTGAGCACCTGATTCTCCAGAAAACCCGGATCGGACAATAACTGCGAGTGGTGGAGGGAGATGTAGAAACCAATATTTTCGTGGGTATCATCCTCCCACCCCTCGACTGTATCTTGGTCAGCATCCATTAGCTCATCAAATGGAACAACCACCACATCAACCATATTGGATATATAGGTCAATCTCCACTCATCAGGCAGATCATCCGGATATAGATTGCTCTCCTGGAACCCACTATTCCATCCGAACACACCAACCCTAAGCTGTGGAACAACTATATTTTTCAATTTAGGAACCTCTGAAAAAGCTTGAAAAAATCACGCAATGCAATGACATCGATTGATTATATCAAGCGTTGCATAAGTTGATGCATACCCTTTTCAGGGTGCGCTATACAACATCCCTGTTCGCTCGACGATAGCCGTCCCTGGCTATCGACACCCCTAAAAAGGGTATGCATCAACTTATGCAAGCTAGTCTCTAATTCCAAGTGCAACACCAATCGTATAAGGTGTTGCCATGAACAG
>JACNFK010000023.1:0-59948 GCA_014384675.1 Candidatus Thiopontia autotrophica
TAAACCACATGCTCCACCGCTTGTGCGGGCCCCCGTCAATTCCTTTGAGTTTTAACCTTGCGGCCGTACTCCCCAGGCGGACAACTTAACGCGTTAGCTTCGCTACTAAGATCACTACAATCCCAACAGCTAGTTGTCATCGTTTACGGCGTGGACTACCAGGGTATCTAATCCTGTTTGCTCCCCACGCTTTCGTACCTCAGCGTCAGTATTGGTCCAGGAAGTCGCCTTCGCCACTGGTGTTCCTCTGCATCTCTACGCATTTCACCGCTACATGCAGAATTCCACTTCCCTCTACCATACTCTAGCTAGACAGTATTGAATGCAGTTCCCAGGTTGAGCCCGGGGCTTTCACACCCAACTAATCTAACCACCTACGCACGCTTTACGCCCAGTAATTCCGATTAACGCTTGCACCCTCAGTATTACCGCGGCTGCTGGCACTGAGTTAGCCGGTGCTTCTTCTGTAGGTAACGTCAAGTTACATTAGTATTAACAATGTAACCAATCCTCCCTACTGAAAGTGCTTTACAACCCTCGGGCCTTCTTCACACACGCGGTATTGCTGGATCAGGGTTTCCCCCATTGTCCAATATTCCCCACTGCTGCCTCCCGTAGGAGTCTGGGCCGTGTCTCAGTCCCAGTGTGGCTGATCGTCCTCTCAGACCAGCTACAGATCGTTGCCTTGGTGAGCCATTACCTCACCAACAAGCTAATCTGACGCAGGCTCATCTAATAGCGAGAGCTTTCAAGAAGAGGCCCCCTTTCCCTCGTAAGGATCATCCGGTATTAGCTCGAGTTTCCTCGAGTTGTCCCCGACTATAAGGTAAATTCCTACGCGTTACGCACCCGTCCGCCACTCGACGCCTGGAAGCAAGCTTCCATCGTTTCCGTTCGACTTGCATGTGTTAAGCATACCGCCAGCGTTCAATCTGAGCCAGGATCAAACTCTTCAGTTCAATCACTGCGGCTGCTTGTGGCAGCCAATCTTTTCTCGAATTGTTCGTAAGCTTCGAAAGAGTCCATTTCTGGACTTTTTCTAGGGTTACTTACAATCGATATTTCTTGCTTAGCAAGATACCGATGCAAGTACCCACACAAATTATCTGACCTGATTTTTAAAGAGCATTTGCATGACTCACGTCGTGCAAGGAGGGCGTATTCTACATCCCTCTATTCGACTGTCAACCACTAATTCAAATTAATTTTTGGTGAACCCGAATTACCTGCTTTTGGTGCCGTTTTCAGCAACAACAATCTGAGCAGGGAGGCGCATTCTACATCCTCAAAAACGCCTGTCAACAGTTTTACAAAATAAAGTACCGGCTCTCGATTATTTAACTGTAACCCTGGCAAATCTACGCTTGCCAACCTGATAAACCTGAGCCTCTCCAGGCATGACTTTCAACTTCGTCTCCTCTATCTTCTCACCATCCACCTTGACTGCTCCCTGACGTATCATGCGTAGCGCATCAGAGGTGCTGGCGGTAAGCCCGGCCTCTTTCAATAAATTGGCAATAGCCAGGCCATCACCCTCTGCTATCAGTTCAACCTCATCCATCTCGTCCGGTATAGCGCCCTTACGGAAACGATTAATGAAATTCTGCTCCGCCTGAGTCGCGTCATCTTGACTATGAAAGCGGGCCACAATCTCTTTTGCCAACTCTACTTTTGCATCTCTTGGATTGCCCCCATCCTCAACACCTTTTCTGAGTGAAGCTATCTCCTCCATTGGACGAAAACTTAGCAGCTCAAAATACTTCCACATCAACTCATCCGAAACCGACATCAATTTTCCAAACATCTCATCCGGGCTATCACTAACGCCAACATAATTATTCAGTGACTTTGACATCTTCTGCACGCCATCCAGTCCCTCAAGAATGGGCATAGTGATAATTGTCTGTGGTGTCTGACCTTCCTGCTTTTGCAGCTCGCGCCCCATCAACAGATTGAACTTTTGATCAGTTCCTCCTAGCTCAACATCCGCTTTCAGCTCTACAGAGTCCCACCCCTGAATAAGAGGATAGAGAAACTCATGAATCGCTATGGGCTGTCCACCCTTATAGCGCTTGTCAAAATCATCTCGCTCCAGCATCCGCGCAACGGTCAGTCTTGATGCAAGCTTGATCAGATCTGCGGCCGACTTCTCGCCCATCCATGATGAGTTGAATACAATAGTGGTCTTCTCGGGATCAAGGATCTTGAAGACCTGATGCTCATAGCTCTTCGCATTCTCCAATACATCATCACGAGTCAGCGGCTTTCTGGTGACATTTTTACCGGTCGGGTCACCAATCATTCCGGTGAAGTCGCCGATCAAAAACATCACCTCATGTCCCTGATCCTGAAATTGACGTAACTTATTTATCAAAACAGTATGGCCAAGATGAAGATCTGGCGCTGTTGGGTCAAATCCTGCCTTGATGCGTAGCGGTCTCCCCTCTTTCAGCTTATCCACAAGCTCGGATTCAACCAGGATCTCCTCAGTCCCACGCCGAATCTCTTCCAATGACTCTTTTATTGATACCATCTTGATCTTCACTCTATATTGATTATTCAGTTTTGAAGCGATAGCCGCGAAGAGTACCACAACTTTTAGCCACCCCTGGACTACATAAGGCGCTCAGACACCCATATCTGTACTCCCACAGCACACCAATTTAATAGTAATTTAATACTTGACAATGTTATTGAATACGACTATCATTGCACCCGTAAAACAGATTTATTTTTATTTTATTAATTTTGATGGAGATTATCATGAAAAAGATTATTGCTACTATTGCTCTTGTTGCTGTTGCTTCTAGCGCTTCTGCTTTCTTCGGTGGAGACAACGATAACCAGTCTGGTTACGGAACTGGTTCTGCTGACGGTGCTTTTGACGGACGTGGACGTGGCGCTGGTAAGGGAAATGCTGACGCAGAAGGTAACTTCAGCATGACTATCAACGCTTCTGGTAAGGGTTCTTCTAACATGGAAGCTGACATGGACGCTGCTGAGAATGCACGTTTTGACGGTAAGAGCGACATCCGTACTGAGTCTAGCCCTTCTTACCCATACTATGGTGCTCCTGTAGCTCCTGCTGCTCAGTAAGACCTAGTCTTCTTAGTTGCAAAAACCCCGTACGATCTACGATCGTACGGGGTTTTTTATGCCCAACACATATTGAAAAACAGATTAAAGCTCTAGAGCGAGAGCACCATCGCTGTTGTTACTGTTACAAAAACTGCACAAACCACCATAAACGAGATAATGAATCTATCCAAAATTCTCTCCTTAATGTAAAAGCAATAAACCACTCAAAAGATGCGTGATCAGAGGGACTCTAACGACTTTGCCATGTACTGTCCAGTGTTTTACCAGATATGTTTTTTCTTATATTTATCAATATGATAAGCAAATACGTTCATGCATAAATTCTGCTAAATAGCAAAAAATTTATACTGGATGCAATAGTCCCTGGTGCATGGTGACAGCAAAAGAGGTGGTCGATAAAAGTGGCGCGCCCGAAGGGATTCGAACCCCTGACTTCCACCTCCGGAGGGTGGCGCTCTATCCAGCTGAGCTACGGGCGCATGCTCAATCTACAGGTGGTGCATTCTACTTGAAGAGGTTAACTATCTCGATCCATTTTTCTATATGAGAGCGCCTCTGCAATATGCCTCATTTCAACCCAGCGATCCTCTGCAAGGTCAGCAATCGTCCTGGCCACCCTTAATACCCGGTGATATGCACGTGCGGACAGCCCCAGAGAATCAATCGCATCAATCAAAAACTGCTTCTCCTCCTGCCCAAGACCACACGCCTCTTCCAGTTGATCACCCTGAAGCTGACTATTTGGAACACTCTGACGCTTTATCTGTATCTCTCTTGCACTTTTGACCCGCCGCCTTACCTGGCTACTATCCTCAACATTATCCTCTCTCTCCCCTGCCAACATTTCAGCAGGGATACGTGCGACCTCAATCTGCAGATCAATTCTATCTAGCAATGGTCCTGAAATCTTTCCCTTATAGCGCTGAATTTGGTCTGGAGTACAGTGACACTTGCCTGATCGATCACCATAATAACCACACGGACATGGATTCATGGCGGCAATCAATTGGAAACGTGCAGGAAACTCCACCTGTGCCGCCGCACGAGAGATGGTAATTTTTCCTGACTCCATAGGCTCTCTCAGTACCTCCAACACACTACGAGAAAACTCTGGAAGCTCATCAAGAAAGAGAACTCCATGATGAGATAGTGAGATCTCTCCTGGCCTAGGACGCCCCCCACCACCCACCAGAGCAACTGCCGATGCAGTGTGGTGTGGTGTTCTAAAAGGTCTAACTCCCCAACGGGATGCATCAAACTGTGGACTGTTTATTGAGTAGATGGTGGCGCTCTCTAGCGCCTCCTGCTCACCCATTTCAGGCAAAATGCCAGGCATTGTAGAGGCCAGCAGCGTCTTTCCAGTACCCGGCGGGCCACTCATAAGCAGATTATGTGAGCCCGCAGCGGCAATCTCCAGAGCTCTTCTGGCTATATGCTGCCCACGCACCTGTGATAGATCAGGAACCTGCTGCTTCTCGATCTCCGCAACATTGATCTCAACAGCAGGAAGAGGCGTCTCATCAACAAAAAATGAGACCACTTGTTGCAAGGTTGTGGCCGGGTAAAAATTTAAGTCGGAGACGTGTGATGCCTCAGTCGCATTCTTTTCCGGAAGTATCAAGGCTCGACCAACATCACGAGCCTTAAGTGCCGCAGGGAGCACGCCTCTAACCTCCCGAATGGCGCCATCCAGAGCCAGCTCACCAATAAACTCAAAAGAGTGCAATTTCTCCGGCTGGATCACTCCAGAAGCCGCAAGAACCCCCATTGCAATTGCCAAATCAAGCCTTGCGCCAGATTTTGGCAGATCGGCCGGCGCAAGATTTATGGTTACCCTTCTCTGTGGAATCTTGAAACCAGAACTGATCAGTGCACCACGTACACGATCCTTTGCCTCTCTCACCGCAGCCTCAGGTAGTCCAATTATTGATATGCCTGGCAGGCCTCCGCTCAGCAATACCTCAACCACAACCTCAGGCGCCTCAATACCAGAGATTGCACGACTATTCACGGCTGCCAATGACACAAAACACTCCTCAGAATTTATTTTGGATACAATAACACGCTATGGATGGCCTCTCTCTTAAACAGCTAGCAACCGATCATATTGGTCCTATCGACCTCTCCATTAACCTTGGGCACAGTATCGGTCTTTTTGGCCCATCAGGCTCGGGCAAAACTTTACTGCTCCGTGCAATCGCTGATCTTGATCCACACCAGGGAGAAATCACCCTGGCCGGCAAATCCCAGATCCAATACATACCAAAACTCTGGCGTCGACATGTTGCATTTTTTGCTACTGAAAGTCAGTGGTGGGGAGAGACTGTAAAAGAACACATGCCCGGACCGGTAGTTCCATGGCTGGAGATGTGTGGTTTTGACCAAACGGCGTTACAGTGGTCTGTTAACCGCCTGTCAAGCGGAGAGAAGCAGAGACTTGCCATTGTCCGTCAACTTGCACTATTACCGTCAGTACTGTTACTGGATGAGCCAACCTCTAGCCTTGACACAAGAAATGGACAACGCATTGAAAAGATGTTGCTTCAATACCAGCTACAGAGAGAGGCCGTATTGATTTGGGTAAGCCATGACAGAGAACAGTTACTGCGGGTTACTCAACGACAGTTTGAGATGAGTGAAGGAAAAATCCAGGAGATTACAAAACATGCCACCTGAGACAACATATTCACTTATTCAATTAACCCCAACCGATTTATTGCTTGCAGCCATATTGATTCTATTGGTTGCAGTTATCTCCCTGATAAACAAGATTAACATTGAAAATAAAATCATATTTTCATCTATCAGAGCCACCCTTCAACTACTGTTTATAGGTCTCGTTCTACAAACACTGTTCAATCACAGCAATCTGCTATGGGTAGCAATAATGTCCATGATCATGGTACTGCTGGCAGGCAGAGAGATTCATGTAAGGCAGCAGAGAAAACTATCTGGTGGCTGGGGCTTCATGACTGGAACAGTCGCCATGTTTCTCTCCTCAATGGTCACAGCCCTTTTTGCTCTGTTGGTAATTATTGAACACGACCCATGGTATCACCCTCAATATGCCATCCCTCTGCTTGGAATGTTACTGGGCAATACCATGAATGGAATATCTCTGGGAATGGACAGACTGACCAGCAGCGTCTGGCAACAGCACAGGATTTTAGAGGCTCGTCTGGCTCTTGGTGAAAGCGCACAAGAGGCCATTCGCAAACTACGAGATGATGCCATTCGCACCGGCATGATTCCGATTTTGAATGCCATGGCTGCTGCAGGTGTTATAAGTCTGCCAGGAATGATGACTGGTCAGATTCTCTCTGGAACCCCTCCAATTGAGGCCGTGAAATACCAGATTCTCATTCTGTTTCTCATTGCAGGAGGGACTGGACTAGGTGTCATGGCATCCGTTTCTGTCTCATCAAGACGTTTTTTTGACACAAGAGACCGTCTCAGAATGGAACGCCTCTCTAGTTAAGCGCGTTAATTCAATAGGTTATAATGTTAGCACTATCGTGCTTGAGAATTTGAAACATACTTTTTGAGAAACGACTTATATCCCGCACTGTTTAGACGCTGCTTTTCATGATCAGCACTTGAGAAACTTTGGTACGGGCCAACATCTACTCTATAGAGCGCACCTTTAGAGGTTTTATCTCTATTTATCTGGACATTTTCAAAGCCATTAAGGATTAGCTCAGCCTTCTGTTTATCAGCAGCCTCTTTGCTGCGAAACGCACCCAACTGAATCAAGTAATTCCCTCTCGGGGTTGATGATCTCTTTACTGGCTGCTTTTTCTTGCCACTCTTCTTCGAAGAGCTCTCTGATTGTTTCCTGGGCCTCTCCTCAACACCTGCGTACTCCTCCTCCGGTAGCATGGAAAAGAAGTCAAACTGAAACTTATCCTCGCTCTCCTGCCCTGCCTTCTTGCCCTTGTCACCATCCTGTTTCACGCTCTGTTTAGGCTCTGGCTCTGCCGGCATCTTCAGCCAATACAGATACCCCCCAAAGATACCCGCAGCAACCAGTGCCAACAGAATAATTGCTGATCCGGAAGATTTCCCTATCATCTTGTGCAGAGCAACCATTACATCTCTTCCGGCGCCGATACGCCCAGCAGCCTCAAACCATTAACAAATACCTGCCGCGCAGCCAGAATAAGAGTTATTCGTGCATTCCTCAACACCTGATCATCCACCAGAAACTGATGTGCGTTGTAGTATGTATGCAACTCATGGGCAAGATCACGCAGATAATGTGCCAACTGGTGTGGCTCACGCTGAAGTGCTGCACTCTCCAGCAACTCTGAATAACGTGATATTCCAACCATCAATATCTTTTCATGCGACTCAGTTAACAGGTGAAGATTTGACTCTCCCTCTTCCTGACTCCACTCCATCCCTTTTTCACCCATCTGTCGCATTACGCTATGAATTCGCGCATGGGCATACTGAATATAGTAAACCGGGTTTTCTGATGATTGAGAGCGCGCAAGATCCAGATCAAAATCCATATGCTGCTCGCTCTTTCTTAGTACATAGAAGAACCTTGCAGCATCATTACCAACCTCAGACCTCAGCTCTCTGAGAGTTACAAAAGAACCGCTCCTCGTGGACATCTGCACCTTCTCACCGCCCCGATAGAGTGATGCAAACTGCACCAACAATATCTCTAGCCGATCCGGCTCCTGCCCCATGGCCGCAAGACCTGCCCGCACCCGTGGCACATAGCCATGATGATCTGCACCCCATATATTTATCATCCTGTCAAAGCCACGATTAAGCTTGTTCATATGATAGGCAATATCTGATGCAAAATAGGTCTTGAGGCCATTGTCACGAACTACAACACGATCCTTCTCATCACCATAGTTTGTAGAACGAAACCAGAGCGCGCCATTTTGCTCATATATATCATCACTGGCCTGCAGCTTCTCAATAGCCTGATCAACAGTGCTGTCGTCCATCAACGACTGTTCTGAAAACCACTCATCGTAGATCACGCCAAATTCAGCAAGATCATCTCTGATATCTCCCAGGATGGCACTGATTGCTGCATGGTGAATCTGGGAATACTGCTCACTCCCCAGCAGACTACGCGCCTGAAATATAAGACCATCTATATGCGCCTCTTTATCTCCATCTGGCTCATCCTCAGGGACCCCATCCATCACAACATCAACTGGATGCAAAAACAGCTCTCCCTGCTCGCGATGGAGCGTTGCTGCAATATCCCAGATATAGTCACCCTGATATCCGTTAACCGGGAACACCACCTCCTCACCACAAAGATCGAGATAACGCATCCATACACTGGCCGTCAAAATATCCATCTGACGGCCCGCATCATTTACGTAGTACTCACAGTGAACTTGATAACCAGTTGCTCGCAACAGGCTGGCTGTTGCCGCACCATAGGCAGCCCCACGCCCGTGACCAACATGGAGCGGTCCGGTCGGGTTGGCAGAGACAAACTCCATTACCACCTTCTCATCACCACCAACATCACTTTCACCATACTTGTCCCCAACACGCAGGACCTCACTAATCACCTCTCCATAAGCTGCATCAGAGAGATAGAAGTTAATAAATCCGGGGCCTGCAATCTCTGTTTTTACTACCTGCTCCGATTCTGGCAGGGCCCCCACAATTTTCTGCGCCAGTTCCCGTGGGTTTGTTTTAGCCTGTTTTGCCAAAACCATAGCCATATTGGTGGCAAAATCACCATGACTCTGGTCTCTTGTGCGCTCAATAAGAACAGCAGGGTCGCTCTCCAGCTGAAGGACACCTGACTCACAGAGATGAGCCAATGCAGACTCAACAAGTTGTTTTAGTTGTTGCTTCACTAATGTCTCACTCTAGCCACGTACCAGTGGCTCTTCTACATCCTGACGTGCCTCTCTGCCCAGCAGAGCCTCAATCAATTCAAGCGCAAAATCCATTGCAGTCCCCGGCCCTCGTGAGGTTATGACTTTACCATCGGAAACCACGTCAGCATCCTCAATAATATTGGCAGATGTCCCCTGCAAGAAGCCTGGATAACTGGTGGCCTCTTTACCATTTAACACCCCGGCATCAGCCAACACCTTTGGTGCCGCACAAATTGCTGCTGTATATCTATCTTCAGCTGCCATTTTCTGAACCAGCTTATGGATACGTGGATCTGCATTTAGATGATCCGCCCCTGGCAGGCCACCGGGCAACACAACCATCTCATAATCTTGTTGCAGAGCTTCATCAAGTGACATATCTGCAATGTGCACGGTGTCACGACTGGCTTTAATTGGGCCATCACTCAGTCCGGCAACCACTACCTTGATCCCTGCTCGTCGCAACAGATCAACAATGGTTATTGCTTCCAGCTCTTCAAACCCCTCTGCCAGTGGAACCAATACAGAAATATCACTACCCATTGATCTATCCCTAATGTGGAGCGTGCAGCAGATGTAGCCCTTTAAGCATATTCAGGGCCTCAAACAGAACAAAGTCATCCTCTGCCAGGTTTGTTTCTGGCTCCTCACCGTCATCAGCCTTCCTCGTTCCTGTATCGTCATCACCATTAGAGGTCTCGCCATTCCCATTGCTTAGGTGGCCAGAAAGATCTCTCTCTGAAACACGATGAAGATTCTTCTTTTTATCTTTGTCACTCTTTTCGATTTTGATATTGCTCAACTCAATATCCGGGGCAATCCCCTCTGCCTGAATAGAGCGTCCAGATGGTGTGTAATAACGTGCCGTTGTCAGTTTCAGAGCCGCACCTTCACGCATTGGCAGGATTGTCTGCACAGAGCCTTTGCCGAATGTCTTGGTACCCATTATTACCGCCCGCTTGTGGTCTTGTAGTGCTCCAGAGACAATCTCGGATGCTGAAGCAGACCCACTATTCACCAATACAACCAATGGTGCACCATTCATGATGTCATCTGAATCAGCCTCAAACTCTATTTTTGAATCTTTCACACGACCATCCGTATAGACTAACAATCCATCTGTCAGAAATGCGTCTGCAACAGTTACCGCAGCACTCAACACACCTCCAGGGTTGTTGCGCAGATCCAGCACCAACCCGTTCAGATCCTCTCCATCATTCTCTTTGATCAATTTCTTGATGGCCTTTTCAAGATTTTCTCCCGTACGCATCTGAAACTGACTGATTCGTACATATCCAAAACCATCCTCCAGGGTGCGGCTTTTAACACTACGAATTTTTATCACATCCCGAATAATATTAACTGTCAGAGCCTGATCTTCCCCCTTGCGCACCACGGTAAGCTCAATCTTTGTGCCAACTTTGCCGCGCATCTTCTTGACTGCATCACCCAAGGTGATGCCCTGAACAGCTGTGCCATCAATGCGTATGATCAGATCACCTGCCTGCATTCCTGCGCGCTGTGCTGGAGTATCATCAATTGGTGAGATCACTTTGACAAAGCCATCCTCCATGCCCACCTCAATCCCCAGACCACCGAACTCACCTGTAGTGCTAACCTGTAGCTCATCATGTGCCTCTGGCAACAGATAGGATGAGTGTGGATCCAGGCCACTCACCATCCCCTTGATTGCGTTATTAAGCAGCTCCTCATCACTCACATCTTCAACATAGCTATTTTTAATATTACTAAACGCCTCACTAAAGGCCCGTAATTCATCCAGCGGCAGTGGAACAACAGCGCCCTCCTCCCGTTCAGCCAATACACTACGCTCCACGGCAAGTGAAATCCCAAGGATTAATCCGGTCAATAAAATCAGTAAGTCACGCGCTTTTGTCTTCATTAAGCAATCCGCTGTCAGGTTAAAAACTCATTAATAATTATGCAGATTTTACAGGAAAAATTGCACCCAGTATTACCGATTGGTTTGCGCCTGTAACAGATGGGATATTACCAACATCTCCACGAACGGTTTGACGAGCCAGCCAGCCAAAAGCTACTGCCTCTACCCAATCTGGATCAACCCCAATCGATGCTGTTGAATCAACACTCCAGCCCGATAAATTTACAGCCATGCGCTCCAGAAGAAAGGAGTTGTGCGCTCCGCCCCCACATACCAACAACTGTTGCCTACCAACATTCTGGTCACGCACAGCATCTGCGACTGTAACGGCCGTCAGTTCACATAGAGTGGCGGCAACATCCTCTACCGGAAGCGATTTAACTAGTGAACTCCAGCCACCATAAAGCCAGTCACTATTAAATAGCTCACGCCCTGTACTTTTTGGAGATGGCCGTGAAAAGAAAGGATCGCTCAACATAGATTTCAACAGGCTGGAGGATAGTTCTCCTTGCCTGGCAAAGAGACCATCCTTATCCATTCTTGTGCCGAATGACTCTTCAGCCCAATAATCCATCAACACATTACCAGGACCGGTATCAAACCCAACCACAGGAGCGCCTCTGTCTGCTGGTAAGAGCGTTACATTTGCCATGCCCCCAATATTGACTACAGCACCACTTTGCCCTCTCATCAACCAGCGGTGATAGGCTGGCGCCAATGGTGCGCCCTCTCCTCCAGCAGCAATATCACGGCGACGAAAATCTGCCACCGTGGTGATTCCTGTCCGTTGCGCAACAATATTAGGGTCGCCAATCTGCAGGGTGAACGGTGTACTACCAGTTGGTTTATGACGAATTGTCTGTCCATGGCTGCCAATCGCCACTATCTTCTCTGCTGCCAGACCTGCTTTCTCAACCACGGCTACTGCGGCATCTGAAAAAAGCACTCCCAACTCAACATCCAACTCTCCCATCCTCTCAATCTCATTCTCCCCCTCCATGCAGAGAGCAAGAATTCTCTCTTTAAGAGATGGTGAAATTTGGGTCACATCTGTTGCACAGAGAGATGGGGGGAAGGTTGAAAAATCAACAACCACAGCATCAACACCATCCATACTGGTGCCTGACATCAGACCTACAAAATACTCACTCATTGCCTATCCATAAAAATCATCAGATGACGGTAACCTGTTACGTTGTACTTATCAATGAATAGCTACCATACATGTAAAGCGCTCTCATCCACGCCCCTTAGCTAAATTATTGGACATTTCCGTACAGGATTGTTAGGTTGGTTACGTCATTGTCACAATACTAGTCACACATAATCTTGCGCCACACCACTGGAGAAAATTATTTATGAAACACATCAAGCTGGCTCCATCTCTTGCTCTCTCTCTTCTGCTCTCATTTAGCAATGTCTGGGCAGATGAATTTCATGAGACTATCGAAATTTTTCAAAAAGCTGGCGAAAGCGGTGGGTTTTTTAATGATGCCCATGGCTATGCCGTGTTTCCGACTATTGGAAAGGTTGGTATTGGTATTGGCGGCTCTTATGGCGATGGTAGAGTATATGTTGGGCATGACCATGTCGGTGACACCACAGCAACACAACTAACAATAGGATTTCAGCTTGGTGCACAGGCATTCAGCCAAATCATCTTCTTTCAGGACAAGCGGGCATTTGAGGAATTCACCACGGGCAAGTTTGAATTTAGTGCGCAAGCAAATGCCGTGGCAATTACTGCTGGAGTCTCTGGAACAGCATCAACCATTGGTAATTCTGTAGGAGCGAGCGGCGGAAGAAATGACGCTACAACAACAGGGCAGTACAACAAAGGGATGGCCTCTTTCACAATAGCCAAAGGTGGATTGATGTACGAAGCATCAATCGGCGGACAAAAATTCAGCTACACACCCAAGTAACCCACAGCCCTTAACAAACCAGCAATCTCTCCCTCTCAATAAGGGAGGATGCTCAATGAGCAAACAAACATGATGGGAACAACCAACGTTACTTTTATCGATGTCTTTATGATGGCTCTTCCAATAATACCCATCATCTATTTCCTGATTGCAGGAAACCCCCATGATGTCGACACGGAAGAGAGAGCATCATTATCGGCCGCAAGAACATGGCTCGTGCTCGCCTTGATGGCCTTGGGGCTAGGGGTGATTGGAGTAGTTATTGCAACTGCCACCCTGATTATGGGGGTCAAGACAATCATACGAGGGCGCACCATGTACGGGTTAACAGTGATATTGATATCTATATTTGTGCCAATCTTTAGCTTTATTCCACTATGGAATTAAGTTGCTAGAAACTACAAGACTCATATCGACCCTAATGAGACCTTTCTCAAAGGAGGAGATGGGTGGTAGATAACTACGTAGTCTGGCTTGATTCGGTGGGGATGGGGGATGTGGGTCAGGTTGGGGGCAAGAATGCCTCTCTTGGCGAGATGATCCATGCCCTTTCGGACAAGGGTGTCCGGGTTCCCAACGGCTTTGCCACCACTGCCCATGCATTCCGGGACTTTCTTGCCCACAGCCACCTGACCGAGAGGATCCACCAGTCACTTGAGGCACTGGACCCCACCGATATTCATGCGCTGAAGGAGTGTGGTGCTGAGATCAGGCGCTGGATTCTTGACTCCCCATTTCCCGTTCCCCTGCTCAATGCCATAACCTCCGCCTATGAAAAACTGGAGGGGCAGACTGATGGAAAACTGAGTGTTGCCATCCGCTCCTCGGCGACCGCCGAGGATCTTGCCGACGCCTCATTTGCCGGACAGCAGGAGAGCTACCTTAATGTCTGTGGAGTGGAGAGTGTCCTCGCCTCAATCAAGAATGTATTTGCCTCGCTCTACAATGACCGCGCCATCTCCTATCGGGCGCATCAGCACTTCGACCACCAGAGCATTGCAATATCGGTCGGGGTACAGCAGATGGTACGTAGCGATCTCGGCTCCAGCGGCGTGCTCTTCACCCTGGATACGGAGTCCGGATTCAGGGATGTAATCCTTATCACCTCAGCCTATGGCCTTGGGGAGACGGTGGTACAGGGAGCAGTCAACCCCGATGAGTTCTATCTCTACAAACCGACACTGGCCACAGGACATCACGCCATCCTGAGCAGGACACTGGGATCAAAGGAGATCCGCAAGATCTATGCACGGGACAATCTGAAGGATTTTATCGTTACCGAACGTGTCCCTGAACTGGAGCGTAACCGCTTCAGCCTCAATGACCGGCAGATTCATGAGTTGGGGCGCTACGCCGTCACCATCGAGGAGCACTATGGACGCCCTATGGATATTGAGTGGGCCCTTGATGGTGTCGACAACAAAATCTATATCGTCCAGTCACGCCCGGAGACGGTAAAGAGTCAGGAGAAAACAACCAACTCCATTAACCGCTACAAACTCAAGGAGAGGGGTACCGTTCTGGCCAAGGGACGCGCCATTGGGCAGGCCATCACCAACGGAACCACACGAATCATTGCCAACATCTCGGAGATGGAGCGTATTCAGCCCGGTGATATTCTGGTTACCGACATGACCGATCCAGATTGGGAGCCGATCATGAAGCGGGCCTCAGCCATCGTCACCAACCGCGGGGGCCGTACCTGCCATGCAGCCATTATTGCGCGGGAGCTGGGGATCCCCACAATTGTCGGCACCGGGGATGCAACCGAATCCATCCCCAACGACCACACTGTCACCATCTCCTGTGCGGAGGGTGATGATGGTTATGTCTACGATAAGGCACTCGCATTTGAGCTTATTACCACACCAATCAAGTCACTGCCTCCGCTCAAAACCAGAATGATGGTCAATATTGGAAACCCCGGGCGCGCCTTCGACTACGCCTCCATCCCCAATGATGGGGTTGGACTCGCGCGGATGGAGTTCATCATCAGCAATATCATCGGCATCCACCCAAGGGCGATTATCGATTTCGAAAATCTCCCCGCTGAGAGTAGAGATGAGATAGAGAGAAAAATATCCGGCTATGGATCACCCATCGAATTTTATGTTGAGAAACTCACCGAGGGGATAGCAACTATTGCAGCGCCATTCTCCCCAAACCCAGTACGCATCAGAACCTCAGACTTCAAATCAAACGAGTATGCAAACCTGATTGCCGGCAGAGAGTATGAGCCATTTGAGTCTAATCCAATGATTGGATACAGGGGGGCACTACGGCAGCTGTCGGAACCATTCCGCCCCTGTTTCGAACTGGAGTGCAAGGCGATAAAGCGGGCACGGGAGAAAATGGGGCTCTCAAATATAGAGCTCATGATCCCCTTTATACGCACCCTGGACGAGGCCATAGATATCATCAGTCTACTCGAGGAGAATGGGCTGAAACGGGGAGAAGATGGCCTCCGGATCATCATGATGTGCGAGGTGCCCTCCAACGTGATCCTCGCCGAGGAGTTTCTCGAATATTTTGATGGCTTCTCTATCGGCTCCAATGATCTGACCCAGCTTACCCTGGGGATGGACCGTGACTCCGAGTGGATGGCCGCTGGGTTTGATGAACGCAATCCGGCAATCAAGGAGAGCATCTCCAGGGTTATCCAGGCGTGTCACAACCAGCACAAGAGTGTTGGTATCTGTGGGGAGGGCCCCTCACATTATCCGGAGTTTGCAAGGTGGCTGGTAGAACAGGAGATTTCCAGTATCTCTATGAGCCCGAACAGCATAATCGAGACCTGGAACGGCCTGGGATAGGTCGGTATCCCCTACTGAATCACCTGGTTGATCACTGCCTGGGCCATCTCCAGACCAGACACCCTGTCCATTTTTCACCCCGCAGCCAGAAGGGGGCCATTCCCGGGATGGTGCCTGTTTATTTTCTTCTGGATCTCCATCACCACCATCAACAACAAAGCAATCCCCAACAACTGCAACCAGTGTTCGAAACTGATGGGCTGAACACCCAATACTCTCTGTAACCAAGGCACATACATGGCACCAATATGGATCAACTGCGCCAATACCGTGCCAAAAAGAAGGAGCGGATTCCGTAGTGGAGAGAGTTGAAAAATCGATCGACTTTCGGACCGGCAATTAAAGACGTGGACATTCTCAAAAAGCACCATCAGTAACAGTGTGCTATTTCTGGCAGCATCTATATCCATCCCCAGAACATGCGTGAGGTTCCAATAGAGGATGAATGCAGTAACCCCCATCATAAGGCTGGAGACAATGATGCGCTCCACCATCAGCCGATTGAATATCGGCTCCTCTGGACTGCGTGGGGGGCGCCTCATCTCATCACCCTCTGCCGGCTCAAAGGCGAGTGCAACGTCCTGAATCCCGTTGGTGACAAGGTTGAGCCAGAGCAGTTGTGCCGGAAGCAAGGGCAGCGCTACCCCTGCCATCAATGCAAGGAAGAAGAGCACTACCTCCGCCGCACCGGTCGAGATCAACAAAAAGATCACCTTGCGCACATTGGCGTATGCCACCCTCCCCTCTTCGATCCCGGAGACGATGGAGGTGAAGTTGTCATCAACCAGGATCATATCCGAGCTCTCACGGGCGACATCTGTCCCCTGTACCCCCATCGAGACCCCGACATTGGCCGCATTAAGTGCAGGCGCATCATTGGCCCCATCCCCGGTCATTGCAATAAAGTGGCCGTTACGGATGAGTGATCTGGTAATTACAACCTTCTGTGAAGGATCAACACGCGCAAAGACTCGCGTATCTCTGGTCAGTCTGTCAACCGCAGCCTCACCATCCTCCTCCGCCTGCCTCAGCTGATAGCCGGTAACAACCTGTTGTTCTGACTCTGCCATCCCAAGCTCTCTGGCGATTGCGAGGGCTGTTACCGGATGGTCCCCAGTCACCATCGAGACATCAATACCGGCATGACGACAGGACTCTATCGCCCCCTTTACCTCCTGCCGCAATGGATCAATCATCCCCACCAGACCCAGGAAGGTAAGCCCCTCCAGATCCATTACTGTAAACGGGCTGCCATCTGCTATCTGGCGAACACCACCTGCAACTGCCAGAATCCGATACCCTTCTCTGGCCAGCTGTTCTGACTGCGCCAGCACCACTTTCTCATCAATCTCCATCTTCCCATCAGCTAATGCCATTCCGGCACACATCGGCAACAGTGCCTCCAGCGCCCCTTTAACAAAAACCAACTCTCTGTCACCATGCTGGTGGAGGGATGCAGAGAAACGATTCTCTGACTCAAAAGGGATATCCTCAACCAGCGGATACTCACTCATTGCATCCTGCCGAATCACTCCAGCCCTGTATGCAAAAATCTGTAGTGCAACATCCACCGCATCCCCATGATGAACCCATTTACCATTGCGCATCCCAAGATACGCCTCATTATTAAGCGCAACACTCCTTGCCAGAGCCCCCAACTGTTGCTGCTGTGAGACGGGGAGATGATCCTGCAAATTCTCCCTGCCATCTATCCTCAAGAGCTCACCACCAGGAAGAGCAACCATGGCTACGGCCATCTCATTAACTGTCAATGTGCCTGTCTTGTCAGAGGCTATAAAAGTGCATGAGCCCAAGGCCTCCACTGCATAGAGGCGACGTACAACGACGTTTCTCTTGGCCATTCTGTTGGCACCAATCGCCAAGGCAACAGTAATTGCAACGGGCAGCCCCTCCGGAATCACGGAGACCGCCAGGGCAACAGCAAGCAGAAAAACCTCCTGAAATGGGGCTCCTAGAACCAGTTCAACAACTATCAACAGAAGAGCAATCACCCCGAATACAAGTGCAATCACCCTAGTGAAATCCTCCATCCTCAGCAATAATGGCGGCTTCGCACTCTCTGTAGCTGATAGAGAGCCAGCAATCTTGCCGATCTCCGTCTGCTCTCCTGTCGCTACAACCAGGCCATGACAACGACCACGGACGATGATTGACCCGCTAAAGAGCATGTTGAGGCGGTCACCAACCGCACTATCCAGCGCATATGCTCCCTCTGAACTCTTGGCAACAGCCAGCGACTCACCAGTCAGCAGGGACTCATCAACCTCTACCCCTTTGGCACTGATCAACCGTATATCTGCTGGCACCCTGTTCCCTGAACCAAGAAAAACAATATCCCCCGGGAGCAACTCCTCAGAATCAAGTTCCAGGGGCTCACCTTCACGCAAAACATTTGCGACGGTCCTGACCATGGAACGAAGCGCCTTCGCACTCTTCTCTGCGGAGTGCTCCTGAACCGTACCAATAGTGGCATTGATAAGAAGTACTGCGGCGATAAAAATTGCATCCAAATAGTGTCCAAGGCTGAGCGATACCAATGCCGCAAAAAGAAGAACATAAATTAGTGGGCTAAAAAACTGGCGGATAAAGATTGCCATAATCCCAGGCTTGGGTGGCTGGGGAAGAGTATTCAACCCATACTCTAATCGACGCCTCTGCACCTCATTCTGATCCAATCCATGCACTGATGCATCGAGCATCTCCAGCAGTTCATCCACAGATCTGGCATGTGGTGAGTCAACCGGTTCATTGGCAGTGACAGTCTCTCTCATTATCACGAGACTAGCATATCCAGCCACGTGGCTTCCAAATAATGCGGAGGGCTACACTATCTTGCCTACAACAGGCGATCCCAAATTTTGGTGACCTGCTTACGCTCTACAACAAACTCTTCTGCAGAGACGATTGCTTTCCTGTTTTGTAGGGATAGGTGGTAGGCACGCCTTCGATAGCTACGATAATTTTCCTCAAGTGTTTTTGCTTCATCATCAGTAATCAGCCCCTCTTCGGCCAGCTGCTCCAGTAGACGAATATTATCTGTCCACTGCATTAAGGATGGGTGCTGTAATGACCAGCGTAACACCATGTACTGAACCATAAACTCGATATCAACCATTCCTCCCTTCATCTGTTTAAGGTTGATCTCGTCTTTGCCGCACTGGCCTAGCGAGTCACGCATTTTCTCTCGCATATCACTAACCTCGGACTGCAGCTCTCTCTCGTCTCTCTGCTGACTCAGGATTGTCCTTCTAATTTTTTCAAACTCTGCTCTTGCCTTTGCGCCACCAAAAATCACCCGGGCACGTACCAGTGCCTGGTGTTCCCAGGTCCACGCATCCTTCTTTTGGTAGTCCAGGAACCCTTCTGAATCCAAGACCAGCAATCCCGATGCGCCATTAGGGCGTAGGCGTGAATCAATCTCGTAGAGTCGTCCGCTCATGGTGCGAGTGCTAATTAGGTGGATCATTCTCTGTGCCAGCCTGATATAGAATTCACGCCGGGTAACAGGTTGCTGTTTACGGCTAAATGGATCTTCTGGTTGGCCTGTATGGAGAAATACCAAGTCAAGGTCTGAGCCATAGCCAAGCTCAATCCCTCCCATCTTGCCATATCCGATAACCAGAAATCCCGGGGCTGCCATGCTCTCTTTGCGCATACGTGGCTGTCCCCAGCGCCTGGTCATCTCATCCCACGACAGCTGAAAACAGTACTCCACCACGCTCTCTGCTATCCAGGTCAGGGCATCACTTACCTCCATAATCGGCAGCCTGTCCATTACATCAACCGCTGCCACCTTAACCATGTGTCTACGCTGAAAGTGGCGCAACAACTCCATCTGCTGTTCAAGGTCCTGTTTATCTACCCGGCTACCCAGCAGTAGAAGCTCTTCTGTCAATGATTGACGCTCCTCGGGAAGGAAGAGATTGCGTGGATCCAGCACCACATCCAGCAACATTGGGGTCTGCGATAGTTGCTCTGAAATCCATTCACTTTTCTGTAGCAAAAATAGCAGGTGCTCTAGTGTGTGATGATTTTCTGCCAGCAGAGTAAAGTAGACGGAGCGTCGGCCTATCGACTCTACCAGATGAATGGCCCGCTTCAGGCTATGATCTGAATCATCCTGCCTTGAGGCAGCCTCTATCAACAGCGGCATCAATCTATCCAGACGCTCTTTTCCCTCCCTGCTCATGGATTGGACTGTTGATGAGCTATTTAGTTGCTGCAGAGAGGCTATGATATTTTCCGGTTCATCGAAGTGCCGTGAAAACTGCTCGACTAATTGCTCCACAGATATGCCGTCATCAAGATCTGACCACGCCTGGTTAAGGGGATGCTGCTCTTTTTCTGGGGCACGCTCATCTGGGACAGCGAACAATTCCTCAAATCGTCTCTGTACTCGGCCCCGGTGCTCTTCGAGCTGAACAAAAAACTCTTTCCAGCTATCAAATCCCATAGACTCAGCCAGTAACACACGCTGTTCTTTGCTGGATGGAAGCCGTTGGGTCTGTCTATCCTCATACTCCTGCAGGCGATGTTCAGCGTTGCGCAGAAAAATGTAGGCCTCTGTCAGCTCCTGTTCCTCTTCTCTGCTTATCTCCCCACGTTTAGAGAGTAGTGGCAGCACTTTGAGAATAGGGCGTACCTGTAACTCTGGTTCTCTGCCCCCATGCACCAGCTGGAAAGCCTGACCTATAAATTCAATCTCACGTATACCGCCTGGCCCCAGCTTGAGGTCATCTTCCATCCCTTTTTTACGTACCTGCTGTGCAATCATCATCTTCATTTCACGTAGCGACTCGAATGCACTGTAGTCAATGTAACGTCGATATATGAATGGCCGCAACAGGTTTAACAGTTGCTCTCCTGCACCGCTGTCTCCTGCTATCACTCTGCCCTTGATCCATGCATAGCGCTCCCAGCTTCTTCCATGAATCTGATAATAATCTTCCATGGCATCAAATGATGAGACCATAGAACCGCTCTCACCAAATGGGCGCAGTCGCATATCAACACGAAACACAAAGCCATCTGCTGTCTTGTTGTTAATGGTACGAATCAGGCGTTGTGCCAGATGGGTAAAAAACTCCTGGTTGCTGATCCATGGGCGCCTGCCCCTGGTCTCACCATCCTCTGGATAGGTGAAAATAAGATCAATATCTGAAGAGAAGTTGAGCTCTCTGGCTCCAAGTTTGCCCATTGCGACCACAATCATCTGCTGTGGTCGACCACTCTGCTCCCCTTTCGGGGTTCCCTCCTCATCACACTGCCATTGGTATAGCAGGTTTAGAGTCTCTGAAACTACAACATCAGCCAATGCCGAAAGCTCACTGACTGTTGTCTGGTAATCAGACCAGCCAGCAAGATCACGCAGCGCGATCCTTACCATCTCGTCACGCCTGAATAAGCGTAGCGCCTTTGAGAGCTGCTGGTCACTCTTGACTGGTGCCAATAGTCTCTTTAGTTGTTGTCGGTAATGTTCCTCATCAACTGTTGAGCTGATGGTTTTTGATTGGATAAGCCGCTGCAACAGGGTTTGATCCTGTCGGCAACTATTCTCAATAAACGGGCTAAACTTGAAAAGGCTGGTAAGGGTAGAGAGAGAGCTCACTGCTTCATTGCAAGCTGTCTGCTCTTATGACGATTCAATAAAACCTTGCGCAGTTTTGCCGTAGCCTGATAGAAATATTTACGCTCTGCTGTAGATAGCTTGTTGGTGCGTGGCAGTGCAACCTGCATTGCATCCTTGTACTCACCATCTTTTCTGAACTCGTAGTGGAGATGAGGCCCGGTTGCCAATCCAGTGCTTCCACTATAACCGATTACCTCGCCCTGCCTTACTCGTGTTCCCACCTTAAGCTTTTTTGCAAAACGTGAAAGGTGTGCATATACAGTGGTGTATTTCCCGCCGGCATGACTCAGGAATATGACGTTTCCATACCCTCTCTGTCGCTCCCGCTTCTCTACAACGCCACCTGCTGTTGCCATTACTGGAGTTCCGGTTGCGGCAACAAGGTCTGTACCCCTGTGTGGACGATACTTCTTGAGCACTGGATGGTAACGACGCAGCGTGAAGTGCGAACTTATCTTGGTGTTTTTTAGCGGGCTACGCAAAAAATCTGCCTCCAGTGGAGTACCGTCTCCACTATAGAAACGTGACACTCCACGACGGTTGGTGTGGTTAATCACACGTATGGGTTTGCCCTGATTATTAAGCTCGGCAGCAAGAATTTTTCCACTCTGCAGTGTGCCGTCTGCTCCCGGTTGAAATACAACCGTAAAGTGATCCCCTTTTTGAATATCTTTGCGAAAATTGATCTGCTCGGAAAACAACTCCTCCAGCTTGCGTATATGTACGCCAGGTATGCCTGTGTTTCTCGCTGCTCGTGAAAATGTCTTGGTAATATGGCCTCGATAGACTTCCCAACGACGTATAGAGGTGGTGCCTTTATCGGCTTTCTCTCTTATCTGTTTGTTCGGCTCATGTTGTGGTGTGACCAATCTCTTTTCTACTTTTGTAGTTTTGACCTGGGCACCACCCTGCTCTGCACAACCTGAAAGCAGGAATAGCATTGAGATCAACATAATAGAAAATAGCCGGCTCATCTCCCCATTATACAATGATTTATCAGGTGGCGTTATTCACGATGCTCGTCCAGGGAGAGCTCTTTGATTTTACGGGTCAGGGTATTTCGCCCCCACCCCAATAGACGGGCGGCCTCCTGTTTCTTGCCTGCTGTATGCTCCAGCGCAGTCTTGATCAGAATCTTCTCCATGGTTGGAACAACCTGATCAAGCAACCCTTCCTCTTCCTGGTTGAGATGCTGTCTCAGCCACTGCTCAAGGGCCTTCTCCCAGCTATCACCGCCAACTGTTCCCTCTGCACGCAGCTCTGCTGGAAGATCACCCACACAGACATTCCTGGTTGGTGCCATTACTGTGATCCAGCGACAGGTGTTCTCCAGTTGACGCACGTTGCCCTGCCACTCCAGACCACTTAAATAATTCATTGTTTCAGGAAGCAGCTCCTTCTCCTCTACCTCAAGCTCTTCTGCCGCCAGCCTTAAAAAGTGGTTTGCCAACAGCGGAATATCCTCTCTGCGCTCGGAGAGCTCAGGCACATGAACACGGATAACATTGAGACGGTGGTAGAGATCCTCACGAAAATCTCCAGCCTGGACCGCCGCCTCCAGGTCCTGATGGGTAGCCGCAATAATTCTCACATCCACCTTGGTTGGCGCATGTCCGCCCACCTGGTAAAACTCACCTTCGGAGAGCACGCGCAACAGTCTGGTTTGCGTCTCTAGCGGCATATCCCCTATCTCGTCCAGAAACAGGGTGCCTCCATCAGCCTGCTGAAAGCGGCCCTTGCGCACACCTGTGGCGCCTGTAAATGCACCCTTCTCATGACCAAACAGTTCTGAATCCATAAGGTCTCTGGGAATTGCGGCCATATTAAGGGCAATAAATGGATAGTCTGCCCGTGGGCTGTGACGGTGCAACGCCTGAGCAACCCGCTCCTTGCCTGTACCGGATTCCCCGTTGATCAGCACCGTCATATTGGAGTGCGCCAAACGCCCAATTGCACGAAACACCTCCTGCATGGCAGGAGACTCTCCTATGATGTCAGTTACGGTCTCTCCTTTTTCTCTCTGCCTGGTACGTTTACTATGCACCTGCTCAACAGCACGCTGCACCAGACCGGTGGCCTCTTCAATATCAAATGGCTTGGGCAGGTATTCAAAAGCACCCCCTTCATAAGCTGCAACTGCACTATCCATATCAGAGTGGGCGGTCATGATGATCACCGGCAAATCCGGTTGTCTTGCACCAATCTCCTTCAACAGGGCCAGCCCATCAATACCCGGCATTCTAATATCACTCACTACAACGTCCGGGCTCTCACGCTCCAGCCTATCCAGCACCTCATTACCATCACTAAAAGTCTCTACCTCCATTCCTGCTTTTTGTAGTGCTCGCTCCAGAACCCAGCGAATAGAACGGTCATCATCAATAACCCAGATCTGCCCTCTGTTTTTTTCGCTAACTTTTGTATCCTGAGTCATCTTCTATTCCTCCAGCGGAATCAATAAGGTGAATATGGTTTTGCCGGGCCTGGAATTACACTCAATCACCCCGCCCTGGCGATGGATAATAGACTGCGCAATTGAGAGGCCGAGGCCAGTTCCCTCGGCACGTCCTGTTACCATGGGTAGAAAAATGGTTTTTTGAAGCTCTTCCGAGACCCCGGGGCCGTTGTCCTGAACCTCCAGACTACAGACCAGGCGATGATGTTTATGACCAATAGTCACCTGGCGCAATATGCGTGTTCTAAGCTGAATCTCACCACTGTTGTTGAGAGTTTGTGCCGCATTTTTAACAATGTTGAGCAGAGCCTGAATTAACAGATCTGGATCAGCCATAATGGTTGGAATGCTGGGATCATAGTCTTGCTTTATCTGTAGTGATGACTCTCCAGCCTCCGCAGTAACAAGAGTTCGCACCCGCTCCAGTACCTCATGAATATTTGTCTCTTCCAGGCGTGGCGGACGACTTGGTCCCAACATTCTGTCGAGCAGAGTCTGCAGGCGATCTGCCTCACCAATAATAACCTCCGTATATTCTCTTAGTGACTCATCTTCCAGCTCTCCCTCAAGCAGCTGTGCAGCCCCCCTTAATCCGCCCAGAGGGTTTTTGATCTCATGTGCCAGGCCGCGCAACAGGTCTGCTGATGCTCGCGTCTGGTTAATCAACCGATCCTCATTAATCAGGCGTAACTGCTCATCTACCCTCTGTATCTCTACCAGTACATGGTTGTCTTCATCATGCTCCGTTAGTGGAATCAGTGAACAGTCCACTACAGAGCTCTCGCCACTAAATAGCCGAAGCTCCACCTCACGCTCTGTGTATGGATAGTTTGTCTCCGAGATGCGCTGCATCCCTTTTGCCAAATCACAACGAATATCCACTATTTCTGACATTCGCATGCCTGCCGCCTTCTGTGCACTGGTTCCCAGTAAAATTTCTGCAGCTGGATTAAGAAAACAGAGGCGCTGATTAGCGTCTAAAATCAGTATCGATACAGTTGTATGGCCTGCAACAAGCTCTGCATAGCTAGATATACTGTTTTGGGAGAAAGAATTCATAACTTCAGTAATCAATGCAATCGCTATACCAGTATCATAATTATTCCGAACATATCAATAAATATTCTTTAAAAACAATATGTTATAAAACAAGATATACTCATGACTGCATAAATCACGATGCCCTGGGCAGCTATAATGCACCATTATGGTGCATTCTATTATGGATCACAAATCGGAAAAATAAAAAAAGCCCCCTCCATAAATGGAGGGGGCTTTTTGCAGGTTTAATGTATTACAGATTAAACGCTGTAGTACATATCAAACTCAACCGGATGGGTGGTCATACGCATACGAGTCACCTCTTCCATCTTCAGGTCGATATAGCTTTCAATAAAGTCAGCTGTAAATACATCACCCTGTGTCAGGTAGTCATTATCATTGGCCAGCGCCTCAAGCGCCTGCTCAAAGGAGTGACATACAGTTGGGATCTCTGCTGCCTCCTCTGCTGGCAGGTCATACAGATCCTTATCCATCGCCTCACCTGGATCGATCTTGTTCTTGATGCCATCAAGGCCAGCCATCAACATGGCTGCAAACGCCAGGTATGGGTTGGCAGTTGGATCAGGGAAACGAACCTCGATACGGGTAGCCTTGGGTACCGGTACAAACGGAATACGAATAGAGGCAGAACGGTTACGGGCAGAGTAGGCCAGCATTACTGGTGCCTCAAAGCCTGGAACCAGACGCTTATAGGAGTTGGTTGATGCATTGGTAAATGCATTCAGTGAACGGGCGTGTTTGATGATTCCACCAATATAGTAGAGCGCGTCCTGAGAGAGGCCGCCATACTTGTTACCCGAGAAGATATTCTTTCCCTTCTTGGCGATGGACTGGTGAACATGCATACCAGTTCCGTTATCACCAACGATTGGCTTGGGCATAAAGGTTGCTGTTTTGCCATAAGCGTGTGCAACATTGTGCGTTACATACTTGAGGATCTGCACCTCATCCGCCTTCTTGACCAGTGAGTTGAATGCAGTAGCAATCTCGTTCTGGTTTGCAGTAGCAACCTCATGGTGGTGTGCCTCAATAGTCAGGCCCATATCCTCCATAACCAGAGACATTGCAGTACGGATATCCTGAGTAGAGTCAACAGGAGGTACCGGGAAGTAACCACCCTTGACGCCAGGGCGGTGGCCCATGTTACCGCCTTCATAGACCTTCTCTGTATTCCAGGATGCCTCCTCGGAGTCAACCTTGCAGAAAGAGCCACTCATGTCTGAGCCCCAACGAACATCATCAAACAGGAAGAACTCTGGCTCAGGACCGAAGAATGCCTTGTCGCCAATACCGGTAGACTTGAGGTACTCTTCTGCACGATAGGCTACAGAACGTGGATCACGCTCATAACCTTCCATGGTTGCAGGCTCAACAATATTACAGCGAATAATGACTGTTGGCTCCTCATAGAATGGGTCCAACAATGCAGTGTCTGCATCTGGCATCAGAATCATGTCTGATTCATTGATTCCCTTCCAGCCCTCGATAGAGGATCCATCGAACATCTTGCCAGCCTTGAAAAAGCCGGCATTAACCTCGGCTGAAGGAATAGTTACGTGCTGCTCCTTGCCCTTGGTATCTGTGAAACGGAGATCAACAAACTTGGCATTGTTCTCCTTGATGAGTTTAAGTACTTTCTGAGACATTAATGACTCCCCTGATTCAATGTAAACACTAGTAAAGAGTAGCCACTACCCTGTGACCAACCCCTGTAAAAAATTAATCCTTCGAAATCAGATGTGCTCATGAATCCGAAGGGAACGCCGGATTATATAGCATAAGTCGTGCCAATCGTATAACTGCCTGATCTTGCTTGAGACTTTTTCTGAACTTTTTATAAAAACAGCGGTAATTGCACCAATATAGTGCGTATTTTTAGGCGTATGCCACATAATAGGGCGCATTACACCTCAATAACAATGCGCACCTCTCTCCCCTCCTGGCTTTTTTCCACCACCACATGGCCATTGATTCGACACCAGGCCGGAATATCATTCAGTGCGCCTGGGTCAGAGGAGAGCACCTCCAGACGGTCGCCTGGATTTAGCTCCTCAACCACCTCCTGAGCACGAATTACCGGCATGGGGCAGAGCAGGCCTCGAGTATCTATGGAAAAATTGGCCATTCAGGCGACTCCTATATATACCAGCTTTTTTCAATATCAGCTGGAGAGATTGGTTTCACCGTTATCTCTCTGCTCTCTCCATCACGCCCTCTTATCTCTACGGTAACCTCAGGGGCGCTTTTTCCTTTACCAAAGCGTGCGGTAATTTGGCCGGCCAGCATCAAATCTTCGTCACTGGCTTCGCCATCGATCAATACCAGAGGCCCGGGGAAATCTGTTGTTCTCATGCTGGTGTACTGGTTTCTATAACCTTGCAGGAAGTGATTCTCGCCCTCCTCTCTGGAGATGATCATCTTGAAGTTCTTTCTTGGACGAATATGACGCCCCACCTTGAGTAGCATAATGTCATCCATCTCATACTCTCTGGAACCACGCGCATCCCACAGGTCAACCAGCTTAATCGAGTAACTCTCATCAGTCAGAAAACAGCATCCGCCAGCCGGGGTTGCATAATCTTCAAAGCCAAACTGTTTTGCCAGCGCCATCTGCGGCTTGCGGGTGCGGCCACTGAAGTCATATAGGGCTTCACGATCCAGCCAACCCTCTCTCTCTGGAAGTGTGGGGGGAAGATTCTTTGCACAGAGCGGGCGCACCAACAGGTCATCCGCACCAGATTCGCCAGATACCACCGGCATTGTATCCTTGCGTTGCGACATCGGGCGCTGCCCCACTACCTCTCCGGTGGCGATAAAATCAAACTGATGTTTATGCATCCACTCCAGCGCCTTCTTCACCATGAAGATTTTGCAGTCCAGACATGGGTTCATATTGGCTCCATAGCCATGCTTGGGATTTAGCAAAACATCTTTGTACTCCTCCACAATATCGACCATATGGAGTTTGATCCCTAACTGCTCTGCTACCCAGAGAGCATTGTTGCGCTTATCTTTCTTCTGGTCTTTCTTGCGAATGGCGTGAGTATGCCCCTCTACACAGAAGCCCGTATAGAAATTAATCCCCTCAACATGAATCCCCTGCTCCTGGAGTACGCGCACAGCCAGCATGGAGTCCAGTCCCCCCGAGACCAATACCGCCGCTTTTTTCGGTTCCGACATCAAATATCCCGGTTTAATCAGTAATGAGTGCGCATTTTACCCGAATCCACACCTGGAAAGTATGGATTCGAGTTCTATCAATTGATACCTTTTTCACGGATAATGCCCGCTCACTCCATAGCACTGCTGGCTCATCTTATGAAAAAAACATTCTCGCTACTCCATCCCAAGAAGACGAGGCCCCGTCTTGTTGAGTCCATCAAACATGAGGTCAGAAAATACATTAAAAGGGAGCGCAGAAAGAGCCTGCCTGATGGAGCCGACTACTGGGATTTTGACTGCAAATTTGGAGATGATGAGGCAAGCAGCATCGTCACTCATATCTCTGAGATTGATAAACAGATTACTGCGGCCGAATCCAAACCGCTTGACTCCTTCTATATAGAGATTTTGGCAAAGCCTGGATATCGCATCAAAAAACCGGCCACAAAAACCGATTCTGGCTAGTTGTCCCACTCTGGCAGGTTTCAATGAAAAGGGAGATTGAGCTACTGGCACCTGGTGGAGATATTGACTCCATCAAGGCGGCCATCCTTGCAGGGGCAGATGCTGTCTATTGTGGGCTGGATAGGTTCAATGCCAGAAATCGGGCAGAAAATATAACGTTCGAAAATCTTAACGGGATTATCCGGCTGGCACATAAACACCGCTGTGAAATCTTTCTGACCGTCAATATCATTATTGTGGAGAGTGAGATCCCAGCTCTTTTAACCATGCTGAACAGGCTGGTCAACACCAGGATTGACGGGATTATTGTTCAGGATCTGGGGCTACTCTATCTGCTCTCCAAATATTTTCCAACGCTCAGGGTTCATGCATCCACCCAGCTGACTACCCACAACCCTGGCCAGATAAAATTCCTGCACCATTTGGGGGTTACCAGAACAAACCTCTCCAGAGAGCTGAATCTTGATGAGATAAAAAAGTTGAGCTCAGTTGCACATGAGAGTGGGATGCTGACCGAGGTCTTTGTTCACGGCTCCAACTGCATCTCCTTTTCAGGGCTCTGTTATATGAGCTCTCTGCACGGTGGAAATTCCGGCAACCGTGGTCGCTGTAGCCAGCCCTGCAGAGACCAATACCTGACCACTGCCGAGGGGAGAGATTTCCCCCTAAATATAAAAGATAACTCGGCATATTCCGACCTTGGTGCGCTCCATGATGCCGGGGTCGACTCCATCAAGATTGAGGGTCGGATAAAGAAATACCACTATGTCCATACCGTGGTAGATGCCTGGAGAAAACAGCTACAGCAGTTTTATGAACAGGGCACAACCAGCATCGATGATGGTGATCTGCGCAAGGTATTTAACCGTGACTTCTCAAACTCCTTTTTGCAGAGCTCCATCGGCAGAGAGACATTTATTGATAACCCACGAGACAACTCTGCCCTGCATCGCTCAAGACAGGGGGGGGTCTCAACTACCGATAGCTTAACGGTAGCCAAAAGGGAGCTCTATGAGCTGAAAACAGAGATCATAATCAACGTCAGAGAGGGTATTGAGGGGCTAAGCATTGAGCAGGCGCCACTGCGAATCACTGCATCTGGTAGTGCAGGCACGCCTTTGGGGCTACTGATTGAGACCCCTGAGGAAGCATTCACCATCTCCTCAGACACCAACCTGACACAGCTTATTGATGCTACTGGTGGTAAAGGCTTGCACAATGACGAAGGCAAAAAATCGCTGCCGCACATTGATCACCAATTTTTATTAAAACGGCTAAGGCCCATCAATGAGACTGAATATTTCATTGATGATCTCAATCTGGATAAACTGCAGGATGGTCTTACCCTGCCCTTCCGCTCTCTAACCAAGATAAAAATTGAAATTCTATTCGTCCTGAATGGCTCAAGAGAGAGGGTTAGTCCAGTTGAGATGCCAGCCCTGAAGAGATCTGGTGAAGAGATTAAGCACTCTCTATCACTACTGATCTCTTCCCGTGATGATCTTGATCTCTCTGTTGATGGTGTTGCAGAGATCTATTTCCAGCTCCCCTCTTCCACTCAAGACAGCAGCGCTGAGCTCATTGAGCTATTTAACGACAGCCCGCAGCTAGTCCCGTGGTTTCCGGCTGTATTAATTGGTGAGGAGTACCATGCCGCTGTAGAGTTTCTTCACCAGCTGAAACCGAAAAAGATTGTTACCAATAACAGTGGCGTAGCCTACGAGGCATACCAGCGGGGAATCCCCTGGGTTGCTGGCCCCTATATGAATCTTGTCAACTCATTCAGCCTGTTGTGCCTGAAGGAAAATTTTAACTGTAGTGGTGCATTTGTCTCAAATGAACTCAACAGAGAGCAGATAAAGAGGATCAAAAAACCTGCTGGTTTTGATCTCTACTACAGCATGTCGCACCCTATCGTATTGATGACCAGCCGAGTCTGCATGTTCCACCCCGTGACCGGATGCGAGAAAAATATAGTAGATGACAAATGCATTCAACGCTGTGACAAATCCTCATCCATTACAAATCTTAAACAGGTCTCCTTCATTATTGATAAGGCGAAAGGCGGATATCACTCTGTCTATAATGAGTATGATTTTCTGAATACCGACATTGTTAAAGATATACCAAATACATTTTCCAGCTTTCTAATTGACCTAAGAGATATAAAAACCAACACAAGAGTCGAGATTGAGAAGCCTGACATTGTCAGGCTGTTTATGCAGCATCTCAATGGTGACAGCAAAGCAACAGAACAACTTAACCAGGGAATCTCTCCCTCAACCCAGACCCAATACAGACAAGGGATCTAGTACCCAGTCCGGTAAATCCCCCATAATTATAACGTCCTAAACCACCTGTCCCGCACACCAGCCCGATGACCAGGCCCACTGAAAGTTGTAACCGCCTAACCAGCCAGTGACATCAACCACCTCTCCAATAAAATACAACCCCGACACCTTGCCGGACTCCATGGTTTTGGATGAGAGCTCATCACAGTCAACTCCTCCCAGGGTTACCTCAGCGGTTCTATAACCCTCCGTACCATTTGGCTTGAGCTCCCACCTTTGCAGCTGTTGCGCAACATCACCGAAACGGGCATAAGTCATCTCCTGCAGTCTGGTATCTGCTATCTCTCTGCCCAGTAACAGCGGAGGAATCCGCTTGGGCAGAAGCTCACTCAATACAGTTCCCACCCTACTATTGGGTTGTGTTGACTGCTTTGTAATCAGAAACTGTTCTAAATCCGTATCCGGCAATAGATTAATGTAAATGGTCTCACCCGGATGCCAGTACGATGAGATTTGCAAAATAGCTGGGCCACTAAGGCCTCTATGGGTAAACAGCATGCTCTCTCTAAACTGGTTATGACCTGTGCTAACAACACTGTCCACTGCAACACCTGACAATACGGAAAACTTCTCTCGCTCCTCACTATGCAGGGTCAGTGGAACCAGCCCCGCAGTAGTTGGCCAGATATGGTGCCCAAACTGTTCCGCTATCCGATAGCCTAAAGGGGTCGCTCCCATCTTTGGAATAGAGAGCCCACCGGTAGCCATCACTAAAGAGGTCGCCTGAAAACACCCTCGTGATGTCTCTACAGTGAAGCGCTCACCCTCCTTACCGATGGTTTTAATCTCTCTCTGTAGACGTATATCCACTCCTGCCATTTCACACTCGGCGAGCAGCATATCTAGGATATCCCTGGCGCTGTTGTCACAGAATAGCTGTCCGTGATCCCTCTCATGGTGTGGGATCCGATATTGGTTCACCATGGCGATAAAATCCCACTGGGTAAAACGGCTCAGCGCAGATTTACAGAAATGGGGGTTGTGGGATATGTAGTTGTCAGCACTTACCTGCTGATTGGTGAAATTACAGCGCCCCCCTCCAGATATGAGGATTTTTTTGCCCGGTTTATCTGCATGATCCAGCACAATAACTCTGCGGTCTCGCTTTCCTGCCTCTATTGCACACATCAAGCCTGATGCGCTGGCACCAATAATCAGAACATCTGTCTGGGTAGTATTTGACATAACAGGTACAACTGTAATGGAGGTGGACATGAGGTGGAAGCAGTGGTGTTATAATTCCCCTTTTTCCAGAGAGATAACAACCATCTTTTCAGGTTTTTCATGAACAACAACGATTCATCTACTTTTCAGGGGTTGATTCTTTCGCTTCAGAACTACTGGGCGGAACAGGGGTGCCTACTAAATCAACCATACGATATGGAGGTTGGAGCCGGCACCTTCCACCCCGCCACATTCTTGCGGGCAATCGGGCCTGAGCCCTGGAGTGCTGCCTATGTACAGCCATCCCGCCGCCCAACTGATGGGCGTTATGGTGAGAACCCAAATAGATTGCAACACTACTACCAGTTTCAGGTTGTAATCAAACCATCGCCACTGAAGATTCAGGAGCTCTATCTCGACTCGCTTCGTATGCTGGGAATTGATCCGCTGGTACACGATATCCGTTTTGTGGAAGACAACTGGGAATCTCCCACCCTGGGTGCCTGGGGGCTTGGTTGGGAGGTTTGGTTGAATGGGATGGAGGTGAGCCAGTTCACCTATTTCCAGCAGGTGGGTGGCCTTGACTGTCGTCCGGTAACCGGCGAGATCACCTATGGCCTGGAGCGTATCGCCATGTATCTGCAGGGAGTGGAGAGCGTCTTTGATCTGGTATGGACCGATGGCCCGCTAGGCAAGGTTACCTACGGAGATGTCTTTCACCAGAATGAGGTGGAGATGTCTGCCTACAATTTCAAACATGCCAATATAGAGGAGCTATTTCATCAATTTGATAGCTGTGAGGCAGAGAGCAAGAAGCTTATTGAGGCCGATCTTTCTCTTCCTGCCTATGAGATGATGCTTAAGTCCTCTCATCTGTTTAATCTACTGGATGCCAGAAATGCCATTTCGGTCACTGAGCGTGCCCGCTTTATTGGACGCATTCGCGGCCTCTCCCGTGCTGTTGCGCAGGCATATTATGAGCGCCGCGAGAGTCTTGGATTCCCCATGCTTGACGAGTCTGTCACACCTTCCGGAGAAGCCTCATGAGCACAACCCAATTTGAAGACTTTCTGTTTGAGCTGGGTACTGAAGAGCTCCCGCCAAAATCTCTGCAATCACTGAGTCAGGCCCTGGGGCAAGAGGTAGAGTCAAGCCTCCAGAGTGCCGGTCTGGAATATGGAGAGGTCAGACTTTACGCTGCTCCAAGACGCCTGGCACTTACCATCAAAGCGCTACAGACAAAACAGGCTGATCGTGAAACCGAGAGAAAAGGCCCTGCGGAGGCCGCGGCCTTTGAGGATGATGGAAGCCCAACCAAGGCTGTAATCGGATTTGCCCGCTCTTGTGGGGTTGAGGTTGACCAGCTTGATAGAGTTGAGACACCCAAGGGTGTCTGGATGAGTTATCAGATAACATCCAAGGGTGCTCCCACGATTGAGTTATTGCCAGAGATTATTCAGACCGCCCTGGATCGCCTCCCTATTCCAAAAAGAATGCGCTGGGGATCCTCCGATGCTGAATTCCTGCGCCCTGTACACTGGGTTGTGGCCATGCTTGGCACAACTGTTGTCCCTGCCACACTATATGGAATCACCTCAGGCAACCAGACTCAGGGGCACCGTTTCCACCACCCTGAGAAAATAACAATCTCATCTGCAGATAGCTATGCGACACAGTTGGAAAGTGATGGGATGGTACTAGCTGACAGTAAAAATCGAAAAGAGAAGATTCTCCAGCAAGTCGCTGCTGTGGCTGAAAAGCTTGGTGGCCATGCCGTTATCGATGCTGCACTGCTTGATGAGGTCACGGCACTTGTAGAGTGGCCTGTTGCAGTTGGCGGCAGCTTTGAGAAGCGTTTCCTGGAGGTTCCTCAGGAGGCATTGATTGCATCAATGCAAGGCCACCAGAAGTTCTTCCCGGTGGTGAATGGCAGTGAAGAGCTGATGGCTCACTTCATAACTGTAAGCAACATCGAGAGCAGTGACCCAACAATGGTACAGAGTGGGAATGAGCGTGTAATTCGTCCACGCCTCTCTGATGCCGCATTCTTCTGGGAACAGGATCTGAGCCAAGCGCTCTCCTCTCACCAGGATGGGCTGAAAAAAGTAGTCTATCAGGACAAGCTTGGATCACTTTTGGACAAGTCGGAACGTGTTGCCAAGCTTGCCTCAACCATTGCATCCGAACTTGGGTCCAGCACTGAACACGCCAACCGTGCGGCAATGCTGGGGAAATGTGACCTGCTGACCAATATGGTAAAGGAGTTCCCGGAGCTGCAAGGCACCATGGGACGCTACTATGCGGAGCATGACAACGAACCTGTAGAGGTTTCGGCTGCCCTGGATGAGCAATACATGCCCCGCTTCTCTGGCGATCAACTCCCATCAACCCCCACAGGCGAAGCTGTTGCCCTGGCTGAGCGCATTGACTCCATGGTGGGAATTTTTGGCATTGGAATGGTGCCAACAGGAGATAAAGATCCATTTGCTCTGCGCCGGGCAGCTCTTGGGGTGCTCCGTATCATGGTTGAAAATAGCCATCCTCTAAACCTGCTGAGGCTGATTCAGTCGGCGGCTGAAGGCTACGGAGACAAAATAGATGGTGGTACTGCACAGAAGGTTTTTGCCTTCATGTTGGAACGGCTGCGCGGCTACTACCGAGACCAAAATATCTCACCGGCAGTATTTGAGTCTGTCCTCTCCTGTCAGCCTCCACAGCCGATGGACTTTGATCTCCGTATCTCTGCTGTTAACAGTTTTGTTGATAGTGAAGAGGCTGTCGGCCTGAGTGCTGCCAACAAGCGAATACATAATCTGTTGAAAAAGGCTGATGATGTTGTTGATGGCCAGGTTGATGTTGCACTGCTAGAGGAGGAGGCTGAAAAGTCTCTCCACTCCAGACTTGATCAGATCCGCCAACAGCTTGATGATGCTCTGCAACAGAACGATTATGGGACTGCACTGAAACTTCTCTCAGGGTTGCGGGGGTCTGTTGATCAGTTTTTTGATACGGTGATGGTAATGGCAGATGATCAGGATATCCGGAATAATCGTCTCGCCCTGCTCTCCCAACTACGTAACCAGTTCCTCAGAATTGCAGATATCTCTCTGCTCCATACCACCTGAGACAGAGATGAACAGAGACTCCTACCAAGAGATGTTGAATGAGGTCCAGGCCTTTCACGACAAACATCAGTTTAGTGAGAATGGTGGCGAAGAGATGACCTATAGAATCTCACTCATGGCTGAGGAGTTGGGAGAGATCTCATCATGTGTCACCAAGGGAAAAGGGAAAGAGGAGCTGGCCGAGGAGTGCGCGGACCTCTTTATCCTGTTGATGGGAACTGCAATTGCGGCAAAATTCGACCTTAATCAATCATTCTGGGACAAGATGAAAAAGCTGGAACAGAGACAATCGAGGATGGTTGATGGGAGAATCCGTGTTTCGGAGTTCAGAGGAGTTAAGGAGCAGTAGCCATGGAGCTGATTATTCTTGATCGGGATGGTGTCATTAATGAGGATTCGGATGAGTACATCAAATCCCCCGATGAGTGGCATCCACTACCCGGTAGTATTCAGGCAATTGCCAGACTTAACCATGCAGGTTATCGGGTCGTAGTTGCAACCAATCAGTCCGGGGTTGGTCGTGGACTATTTGATATTGAGACACTGGGAAAAATACACGAGAAAATGTATCTTCAGCTTGAGGAGGAAGGGGCCTCTGTAGAGGCCATCTTTTACTGTCCACACCAGCCAGAGGATGAGTGTGAATGCAGAAAACCTAAACCCGGACTGTTCAAAGATATAGAGACCAGATTAGGCAAACCGGTTGAGGGGGTTTATGCTGTTGGTGACTCACTACGCGATTTTGATGCCGCTAGAGCAGTTGGCGCCATTCCTATTTTGGTAAAAACAGGCAAGGGCGAGAGGACAATCGAAGCGGATCAGGGTCTGGACGATGTTCTGCAGTTTAACGATCTCTACAGCTTTGTTGATGCTCTCTTGAGTGGTGCCCTCTCTGATACATAATGATCTACCTTAGGTCTCTACTGTTTTTTGTTGGCATGGTGATTAGTGCCCCCGTTATCACCCTGCTTGCTCTACTGGTTGCAGCTTTTCCGTTCCCTGTCCGTTACCGTATCATAACCCTCTGGGCCACCTTTGTTATCTGGTGGCTGAAGATAACCTGCAAATTGAACTACAAGATCTCTGGTGTCGAGCATATCGACAACTCAAAGGCAGCCATCATATTTAGTAAACACCAGTCCGCCTGGGAAACCATGGCTTTTCAACGCATCTTTCCCCCTCAGGTCTGGGTGCTTAAACGTAGCCTCCTATGGGTCCCGTTTTTCGGATGGGGGCTGGCACTGTTAAAACCGGTAGCAATTGATCGCCAGGCTGGTCGCAAGGCACTGCAACAAGTAGTTGACCAGGGGATAGAGAGACTGAAAGCGGGCATCTGGGTGGTTATTTTTCCAGAGGGGACTCGTCTTGCACCAGGCACAAAAAAGAGGTTTGCAAAAGGTGGTGCAACCCTTGCCGCAGGTTCAGGTTACCCGGTTATCCCGGTAGCACATAACGCAGGTACATTCTGGCCGCGTCGCGGCCTATTAAAAAAGCCTGGAACAATAGAGGTACATATTGGACGACCGATTGAGACTACAGGGCTCTCTGCCAATGAGATCAACCGGCGTGCTGAAGAGTGGATCAATAGTGAAATGGAGAAACTTGAAAAGCTCCAGGAGCCTCTTTCCTAAACATCAAGGTTTGATGCCATCAACGCATTATCCTCAATAAACTCCCTGCGAGGCTCAACCAGCTCACCCATAAGGGTGGTAAAAATCTCATCTGCAGCAATAGTGTCCTCAATATTCACCTGAAGCAGACGACGTGTCTCTGGATCCAGTGTGGTCTCCCACAGCTGTTCCGGATTCATCTCACCAAGACCTTTATAGCGTTGAATCTGCTGACCCCTCTTTGCCTCTTTCATCAACCACTCAACAACCTCACCTAATGAGGTTACCGGGTGTGCTCTCTCCCCTCTTCTGATCTCGGCTCCTGCCTCAATCAGCCCTTCCAGGCTCTCTCTTAATGACATCATTGCCTTGTACTCTGCAGAGCGGAAAAACTCCTCAGAGAAGTGGGTAGACTCAACCATGCCATGAGTACGAATATTAAAACAGAGTGAACGCTCGGTTGTGGAGTCGGCAACTATCGATGCAACAATCTGATCCTCAGGTTTTCTATCCCTGTTTACCATGGTCAGGAACGAGTCCAGCCATGCTGAGGCCTCGTCATTATCAACAGACTCCAACCAGAGAGCCGGGGAGCTAACCAAGGTCTGCAAAACATCCCGGTCATAGCGGCGAGACAGCCTCTCAATACTGCTTTCAACCTGCAGATACTGCTTAGCCAGGGTCTCAAGCGCACTACCCGAGATAGGTGGCACAGAACTGGACAGGAATAGCTCCGCACCATGAATGGCTGTCTGTAGCAGATAATCCTCCAGTGCAGGGTCATCCTTTACATAACGCTCCTGCTTCCCTTTTTTAACCTTGTATAGCGGTGGCTGTGCAATATAGACATGCCCTCGCTCTACCAACTCAGTCATCTGACGATAGAAGAAGGTCAGCAGCAGTGTGCGGATATGAGAACCATCCACATCGGCATCCGTCATTATGATGATGCGGTGATAACGCAGCTTGTCAGGATCATAATCCTCTTTACCAATCCCGCAGCCCAATGCAGTAATCAATGTTCCCACCTCTGCCGAGGAGAGCATTTTGTCAAAACGAGCTTTCTCTACATTGAGAATTTTTCCCTTCAGCGGAAGTATTGCCTGGGTCTTGCGGTCTCTACCCTGCTTGGCCGAACCACCAGCTGAATCACCCTCCACCAGAAACAGTTCAGAGAGCGCAGGATCCCTCTCCTGACAGTCTGCAAGCTTTCCGGGAAGTCCCGCTATATCCAGCACCCCTTTGCGCCGCGTAAGCTCACGCGCCTTTCTCGCAGCATCACGTGCCCGTGCCGCATCAACAATCTTTCCTGTAATTGTTTTTGCCTCACCTGGATTCTCTAGCAGAAAATCTGACACCACATCATATGTTATTGATTCTACAATGCTTTGTACTTCTGATGAGACCAACTTATCCTTGGTTTGGGAAGAAAACTTGGGGTCTGGCACCTTAACAGAGACGACTGCAGTCAACCCTTCTCTGGCATCATCACCAGTCAGAGAGACTTTTGATTTTTTTGCAATCCCCTCTTTTTCAACGTATCGATTAATTGACCTGGTCAATGCACCTCTAAACCCGGCCAGATGGGTACCACCATCCTTTTGGGGGATATTATTGGTAAAACAGAAGATGTTCTCTTGATAGGAGTCGTTCCACTGCAGGGCCGCCTCTACCGTTACCCCACCCTTCTCCAGATCAAAATAGACAACCTTCTCATGAATTTGGGTCTTTTTTCGATTCAGGTGTTCAACAAAAGCGCTAATCCCCCCATCATAATTGAAGACATCATGCCGCTCTCCATCCCCCCTCTCATCATTCAGCTCGATATGGACACCAGAATTAAGAAATGAGAGCTCCCTTAACCGCTTTGCAAGAATATCGTAATGAAACTCATTCGTACTAAAAATCTCAGTACTTGGCTTGAAACGCACCTCGGTCCCAGACTGATCGGAATCCCCTACAGGCTCCAGAGGTGCGACAGGCTCCCCCAACCTGTAACTCTGCCTATAAACCTTACCCCCCCTATGGATCGTCAACTGAAGGTCCTCGGAGAGAGCATTTACCACCGAAACCCCCACTCCATGCAATCCTCCGGAAACTTTATATGAGTTATCATCAAACTTTCCTCCAGCATGCAACACAGTCATGATTACCTCTGCGGCTGACCTATTCTCCTCTGGGTGAATATCAACAGGAATTCCTCTTCCATCATCTCTGACGGTAACAGAGTTGTCGGTATGAATTGTTACCCCTATCCGATTACAGTGGCCAGCCAGAGCCTCATCAATCGCATTATCTACAACCTCAAAAACCATGTGGTGCAGACCTGTTCCATCATCGGTATCACCGATGTACATCCCAGGTCTTTTTCGAACAGCATCAAGACCTTTCAGTACACGAATATTGGAGGCATCATACAGGTTTTCATCACTCATAATTTTCTCAGCAAATCAAGGCGTTAGCGTAGAACAACTTTATATATCAGGGTTATTTACCACCGCTTGTAATATAAAAATATACGCTCGATAATAATCCCCTGATTATATCATATTCAACCAGTTATAGCCCCAACATATCCTCATTACAGACATCTACCGTACATCCTCCTCCCTCAGCAAGAGCCTTTACTGTAACAGCCTCACTGATGAATTATATCGCCATGTTCCACGTGGAACATTTCAACATTACCGATATCAGGCAATTTTAAGCCCGGGTCAGTAGTTGTTGCAAAAACCTGGTATCCGCCAGAGACAAGATAGTTCAGAATGAGAAAACCATTATTCCTGTCTAGTTCTGAGAAAATGTCATCCAATAAAATGACTGCGCGCTTTCCCATTTTCTCATGCAGATGGTAAAGCTGAGACAGGTAAAGCTCTATAGACAACAACTTCGCCTGTCCTCTTGATAAAACATCCTTGGCTTTTCCTTTGTTGCTACTAATAATAAAGTCAGCCTCATGTGGTCCATGCGTGGTTCTTCCTGTAGCTATATCTTTTTCCGTGGAGCCCTCAATAGCACCGAGCAGATCGCCAGAGCCACTCCACCCTTTACGATAACTAAAAGTTATATCAAGCCCTGATAGACTTTCCATTAGTGTAGAGATCTTTTCCTGGTAAATTTCAACTATCTCATCAAGATAATCTCTTCTGTAAGCGGTTATTTTCTCCCCATCATCTGCCAACAACTCATTCCAGTATGACAACTCGCTACCTGCTCTCCTTTCTCTTTTTAGAAGAGCATTTCTCTGTCGAACTGTTTTTTTATACCGCTTAACAACATTTAGAAAATCAGGTTCCACGTGGAACATTCCCCAGTCGAGAAATGATCTTCTACTGCGTGGTGCCCCAATTACCAGGTTGATTGAATCCGGCGTAATAATTTGCAGGGGTAAAATCTCAGCAGCCTCTGATAGGCGTATAGTGGGGGATCTATTGATGTGAAGACGATTATTGTTTTTTCCTCGCTCCATACCAACGGAAAAAAGTTGTCCTGATGGTGATTCTATTTCTGCAAATACAGTTAATATATTTTTACCGTATTTAACAAGAGAGGAGGGCGATGGTGAACGAAACGATCGTCCCGTACCAAGCAGATAGATCGCCTCAAGAAGTGAGCTTTTTCCGCTGCCATTCTCCCCACAAATAAGATTAAATCCTGGTGATGGAACAATTTCAGCATTAGAAATAATTCGACAATCAGAAACAGCAAGCGACCGGATATACAACTAAAAACCTTTAGTTTTTAATAGGTTATCTATTAAAGCCTCATAGGCATAACAACAAACTTGTACTCTTCAAGATCATTCTGGGTGTGAATCAGGCTACTGCTATTTTCATCAATAAAGTATATCGTTACCTCATCATCACTAATTACAGAAAGGGCATCCATCATATAGGCAGAGTTAAAACCAATCTCCATTGGCTCTCCACTGTATTGAACCGACAACTCCTCTTCAGCCTCTTCCTGTTCAGGATTGTTTGCGTGAATAGTTACTACAGACTCGCTCATTGCCATACGAATCCCGCGATATTTCTCGTTGGAAAGAATTGAGACACGACTCACCGCCTTTCTGAAATTTTCATTATTGGTTACCAGGGTTCTTTTGCCTTCACGTGGTATAACACGCTGGTAATCCGGAAAACGTCCATCTATAAGCTTGGTTGTAAGCGTCAATTCACCCAGTACAGCCTGAAGATGGTTTGAGCCAAGAATCAGCTTAACCGGCTGATCACTATCATCCAACAGGCGCATAAGCTCATGGACTGCCTTGCGGGGGATGATAACCTGTTTTTTCTCACCGTAGTCTTGGTTCAATGTGCGACGGCAGAATGCCAGTCTGTGTCCATCTGTAGCAACCAGTCTCAACTCCTTTCCTTCAAGCTCAAGTAGCAGACCATTCAAGTAGTATCTAACATCTTGCATAGCCATTGAGAACTGACTTTTTTGTAACAGGTTTTTCAATGCGGAGTGGCTAAGTTCATCAATAGAGGCAACCTCTGAAATTTCGTCTACACGAGGAAAATCCCCGGCAGATAGGGTTGATAGGGTAAATCTACTCTTTCCAGAACGGACGGCTGCGCGACTCTTGTTTATCTCTACCTTGATCTCTGACTCATCAGGGAGAGCTTTCGAGAGGTCGGAAAACTTTCTGGCAGGAATTGTAGTTGTACCTGGCTCAAATTCTCCTGTCACTTGAATGGTTATTTTTATCTCAACCTCAAGGTCCGTACCAATTAGTGTCAGCTCACTGTCATCTGATACATCAACAAAGATGTGAGAGAGAATGGGAAGAGTCTGCCTCTTTTCTACGGCACCACTGATTGATTGCAATGGCTGTAGTAGATTCTCACGCAAAATGGAAAACTTCATTCTTAAATATCCCCTCTAAGTAATAAATATTCTATATATAAGATAGTAGTAGTAATAGTGTTGACGTTTTACTGTTATGAAACCTATTTTTATTAATTATTTCAGTCTGTTACATATATTCTTAAACTGTTCCAAACAGGGAGACAAAACTGTCTCAAAACTGTGGATAACTTTTTCTCAAATTTTCTTTCTCACTATTCTCATTGGTTATCCACACAGTTTTTAACAACTTGTTAGACAACCATGAATTATCAAGCACTTAATTGTCGTTGAAGGTTTTGATAATCATCATTTGTTCTTGAGTCACTCTCTCTTAACTCATTTATTTTTTTACAAGCATGTATCACTGTTGTGTGGTCTCGTCCACCAAAGGCTCTGCCAATTTCAGGCAGGCTCTTTTCTGTCAACTCTTTCGCCAGCGACATGGCAATCTGGCGGGGACGTGCTATTGAGCGCGAACGACTTTTTGAAAGGAGGTCTGACAGAGAGACGTTATAGTAGTCAGAGATGGTTTTCTGAATATTGTCAATTGATACCAGACGATCATGGACAGCGATCAGATCCCTAAGAGCAACTCGTACACTTTCAATGGTAATGGGCTCACCGGTCAGCTGGGTATTGGCCCGAACATTATTGAGGGCACCCTCAAGCTCCCTAACGTTTGATTTCACCAGTTTAGCAATCTCAAATGCAGCCTCCTGAGGAAGGTCCAGTGGTATCTGCTCAGCCTTTTTCATCAGTATTGCTACCCTGGTCTCTAGCTCTGGACGCTCGACAGGAACGGTAAGCCCGGCCCCAAAGCGTGACTTAAGTCTATCCTCAAGCTTGTCTATCTCTTTCGGATATTTGTCGCTGGTAAGAACAATCTGCTTGTTTCCCTCAAGAAGGGCGTTGTATGTATTGAAAAACTCCTCCTGTGAGGAGTGTTTTCCGGCAAAGAACTGAATATCATCGATCAATAGAACATCTAGACCATGAAAATACTGTTTGAACTGGTCAATAGTGTGGTGACGCAGGGCACTGACCATATCATTCACAAAATTCTGAGACCGGATATATAGAATTCTGCTTGATGGGTTTTTCTTCAACAGCTGGTGACCGATGGCGTGCATCAGATGGGTTTTGCCGAGACCAGTTGATCCGTGTATAAACAGAGGGTTATAGCTGGATTCAGGGTTATCTGCAACCTGTTTGGCGGCGGCATGGGCCAACTGGGTTGTCTTTCCCTCAACAAAGTTTGAGAATGTAAAAAACGGGTTCAGATTGTTCTCAAAATATTCAGGTAGCAGGGACTCGGGCTGAGCTACTGAACTCTTCTTAGAGTTTGAGCCGATATAGAGAAAAACTTCGCTCTCGGAATCATCAATCTGCAGAATAGTTCGTCTGATAAGAGGAAGATAGTGACTCTGAACCTGATCAAGTATCAACCCATTTGGGGCAAACAACTCGATTGATCCATCTTTTTCAGTGACGTGGAGAGGGCGTATCCATGCATTAAACTCCTCATCCGGAAGCTCATCACCTAGAATCCTTAGACAGTTAGTCCAAACCTCAGCCACTAAACATCCTCCTTGATGCTTTATAATCGTTTGATTAATAAAGAATATATTTACTATAAGCAGGAACCTGAAGACAAAGAAACCATACAACAAACCCCCCTGAATGAGGATGATTGTAGCCCCAAGAGAAAAAGTTATCCACAGTTGCTTCTGTTTTTTATTCATTGATTTATTGTTGATCAAGGAGTAGAGTTCGCTGTTCTCTGGAATGGGCTGAGGCCTGTTCAGGTATGGCCAAATACAGATTTAACAAGATATAAAAAGGTGAACGATCATGAAGCGTACATTTCAACCTAGTGTACTGAAGCGTAAGCGTACTCACGGATTTCGTGCAAGAATGAAAACCAAGTCAGGACGCAAGATCCTGAACGCTCGCAGAGCGAAAGGGCGCGCGCGCCTGGCTGCTTAATTTTACAGATAGCCAAGGTTGAAGAAAGGGGTGCTCTATAGCACCTCTTTTTTTCTATTAAAGATGGAGGCCTCATTCTCTTCCGAGCGACGACTGCTTACCGCAGCCAATTATAGCCAAGTCTTTGATAATAGTTGTTGCAAGGCGGGAGATGACTCTTTTCTCCTGCTGGCAAGGTTAAATAATCTGAACCATGCACGTCTTGGCCTGGTGATTGCAAAAAAAAAGCTAAAGCTCGCGGTTGACAGGAATCGTGTCAAACGGATCTCAAGAGAGAGCTTTCGTACCCTGCAGTGCGAGCTTTCAGGGATTGATGTTATAGTGCTTTGCCGCTCTGGCGTGGTGAGGCTAGACAAAAAAGAGATTCGTCGCAGACTGGATCTTCTTTTCGATAAAATAAACAGATCAAAAAAACAGATACAGGCAGTTAGCGAATAATCATGGACACTCAGAGACTCATCCTATTTGTTGCACTCTCTTTTCTCTCACTAATGTTGTGGGATGCGTGGCAACTGGAGCAGGGAGCCGGTCAACCACAGCTTTCTCAAGCAGAGCAGCAGCATGCACAGACATTTTCTGTTCCTGTAGCGCCTGAGGCGAGAACCGTTGATATCGCTACAGGGGGAGGAGTTCCCAGGGTTTCTGCCCCTGAGGCTGAGCAGAGCGGTCAGCCTCGTGTGGTTGCCGAGAGTGAGATGAGAGCATCCGGCACACCCATTCATGTTGAGACAGACCTTCTGAGTGTGATAATAAACAGTGAGGGAGGAGATCTGCGACAGGTTGATCTGCGTCAGCACGGACAGGACTCAGAGCACAAAAATATCCCATTCCGCCTGATGAGTGAGGACGACCAGTTCTTTGTTGCGCAGACAGGAATTATGGGTGGAAAGGGGACAGTAAAGAGCAGCTATCCTGATCATCACGCCATCTACGAGGTAGAGCAGACTAATTTTGTAATGGCTGGAGAGGAGGAGTTGCAGGTGCCAATGGTGTGGCACGATGATGCTAATGGAATCAAGATTACAAAAACATACATATTCCATCACAACAGCTACAAGATTGATGTGGTCTACCATGTAGAAAATAGTGGCACCACAACCTGGAAGGGTGGACTCTATGGTCAGCTACTGAGAAATGATCAGACACCAGAGGCTGAAAACAGCTTTATCTATACATATACCGGCGGCGTTACCTACACCAATAGTGAACATTACCAGAAGGTAGATTTTGACGAGATGGCAAACAGAGCACCTATCCGCAATGCGGACAAAGGATGGGTTGCAATGATTCAGCACTACTTCCTTGCTGCGGTTGTTCCAGACTCAAATCTTAAGCCAACACTCTATACAGACCAACAGTCCAGTGGGCACTATGCCATTGGAGCAATTCTTCCAGTTGTCTCTGTGCCAGCAGGGGAGAGTGGAGATCTAGCAATACAGTTATACACCGGGCCCAAAGATCAGGAGCGTCTTGAGTTACTGGCCGAGGGGCTAGAGCTGACGGTCGATTACGGTTGGCTGACATTCCTGGCGCAGCCGCTATTCTGGATTCTCAACGAGATTCAGGATGTGGTCAGCAATTGGGGGCTCTCTATTATTTTGCTTACCATTCTGATTAAACTGGTGTTTTTCAAGCTGTCGGAGACAAGCTATCGCTCGATGGCGAGAATGCGCAAACTCTCGCCACGTCTTACATCACTAAAAGAGCGCTACGGAGATGATCGTCAAAAGATGAATGAGGCAATGATGAAGATCTACCGAGAGGAGAAGGTCAACCCCATGGGTGGCTGTCTCCCTATTCTGGTGCAGATCCCCGTCTTTATTGCCCTCTACTGGGTGCTACTGGAGAGCGTTGAGATTCGTCAGGCACCATTCATGCTCTGGATTCAGGACCTCTCCGCCAAGGATCCGTACTATATTTTGCCGTTGTTGATGGGTGGCTCCATGTTGATTCAGCAGAGGCTTAATCCAGCACCAATAGACCCTATTCAACAGAAGGTGATGATGGTTCTGCCGGTTGTATTTACCGTCTTCTTTGCCTTCTTCCCGGCTGGCCTGGTTCTCTACTGGGTGGTGAATAATGTGATCTCCATATCCCAGCAGTGGTATATAACCAAAAAGATCGAGGCCGCTGGATAATCCCGGCGTATAGATCTTGGATGAGACCATCTGTGCCCAGGCGACTGCCAATGGTCGCGGTGGTGTGGGCATACTCAGGGTATCGGGCGACAGTGTTCAACCAATAGCACTCTCAATTCTTGGGAAGGTCCCGGAACCAAGAGTAGCTGAGCTTCTCAGTTTTCTGGATGAGAAAGGGGATCCCATCGATCAGGGGATAGCCATCTTTTTCCCCAATCCAAACTCATTTACTGGTGATGATGTGCTTGAGCTGCAGGCGCATGGTGGTCCTGTGGTTATGGACCAGTTGATGCGTAGAGCACTGGAGTTGGGAGCACGAGCAGCACGTCCAGGAGAGTTTTCGGAACGTGCATTTCTCAATGGCAAAATGGATCTGGTGCAGGCAGAGGCGATTGCAGACCTGATTGACAGCGCCTCGGAGCAGGCGGCACGCTCTGCCGTGCGCTCTCTTCAAGGCGCTTTCTCAACAGAGGTTCATCATCTGGTTGATGCGGTAACTGAGCTGCGAATTTATGTAGAGTCATCAATGGATTTTCCAGAGGAGGAGATAGACTTTCTGGCAGAAGGAGACGTTGCAGGCAGGCTGCAGGCGATTGCGCAACAGCTGGAGCGGGTATTGGATAGTGCCAGAGAGGGGGTTTTGTTAAAAGAGGGGATGACTCTGGTCATTGCTGGCCGCCCCAATGCAGGCAAGTCCAGCCTGCTTAATGTGCTGTCTGGAAAAGAGTCAGCCATTGTGACCGAGATTCCAGGTACCACCAGAGATCTACTCAAGGAGCAGATTGATATAGATGGGCTTCCAATCCACATTATCGATACCGCAGGGCTGAGAGAGAGCGACGACCCAGTGGAGCAGGAGGGGATCCGTCGTGCCTGGCAAGAGATTGAAAAAGCGGACCAAGTACTTCTGCTGGTAGATGATCAAGATGGTCTTACAGAAGAGGATTGGCATGCACTGGATCAGATAGAGCATATTCCTGTCACTATCGTGCGCACAAAAATAGATCTAACCGGGAAAGAGCCCGGGCTTCAGGGTGGAGAGCGAGATACAGAGATAGCGATCTCGGCAAAAAGTGGAGATGGAGTCAACCTGCTACGCACCTTTCTTAAGGATGCTGCAGGTTATCAGTCGGGTGGAGAGGGAACTTTTCTTGCCAGAAGGCGCCACCTTGATGCACTGCAACGTGCCCAACGTTCACTACAGCAGGGCAGGGAACAGCTGACAGAATTCCATGCCGGAGAACTGCTGGCTGAGGAGTTGCGCCACTCTCAGGAGGCGCTCTCCGAAATTACAGGAGAGTTCACCAGTGACGATCTTCTGGGAAAGATCTTTTCCTCCTTCTGTATCGGAAAGTAATGGTATGAGATATCCGGGTTAACGAGCTTTGGTGCTCCTGTTGGTTGCAAGGTATTGGTTCAGTGCGCAACGGGCATCGGCGATCAGCTCATCCAGGCGGAAGGGGTGGTGGCGGGAGGGCTCTACCCCTAATGTTGTTGTTTCGGAGAGGCCACTCTCAATGGCATGCTCCATGAAACCCGGATTTTTCCAGAAGAAGGCGCCTGGCATGGTGGTTGGAATAACCAGAACATAGAACAGTGCACGACCAATGATGGAGGCCACAGCCACCATTACAGCCAGCAAAAGGAGAAGTGGGGCTGAATAGAGATCAAACCAGGTCATGGTGAAGAGGAGCAACAGGGAGAAAGATATCAACCCATTGCGAAGCCAGTAACTGTAGCCATATGTGGTCTGCTGCTGGTAGATGGAGGCAGCTCCTTCATTTGTGGCGTGTTCCAGATCTAGCGAGTGAAAGAGTAGCCCAATCCCCTCCAGTGAGATCCCAAAGGCCATCACCATCGCCAGCAGTCGACCCAGTTCTGGTGAGAGTTGATCCATGGCTAATGCAATCAGGAATAGCAGGAGTGCACCAAGAGAGAGAGCGGTTCCAACAAATGCAGCAGCAGTATGCCAGTGATCCCAGTAGGGGCGTGCGGGGATTCGGTAGAGCTTGATCATGTAGTATCCGCCCACTCCACCACCCAACAGGGAGAGCCCGATAAAAAGCTCCTGGATGAGAGATGGAAATAGCTCACCAAAAAGGAGTTCAGCGAGCGCAAAGAGGGTGAAACCGGCCAGCCCGATAGAGAAGAGGGTGACACCGGCGATCTCTCGACTCACCGGAGAGAGCTTCAGGTTATAGAACCCCCGGTAGAAGCGGTGTGGTTTTCCAAGATGCATATTGAGCTTAAAGAGACCAACACCCATTGTGATCAGCAAGATCAGGGTAGTAGGAACCTGAACAGAAACATCTTCGAAGAGTGAAAATGGTGGGAGCGAAAACCATCTTCCCAGCGCAAGCAGCAAGAATGATCCAATTACCATCTGGCTAGTGAGGGTAAAGATGACATGTCCATTTTCGTGGGAGCCGAGTAGCTTCTTCAGATTCCAGGAGCGAGTGAAGCCATGTTTTGGGTCGAGCTCAGGCTGAAATTGCTCTCCTGCTTTGCACCTTCTGTTTTTCTCGGGGCTCTCCTCTTGGTGATACTTCAGTGGTACTTGATCCAGGCGATGCATCTCTCGGTGTGTGGTTCGGGTCTGCTGAAAACGGATATTGGGGTGGGTGATATCGGTTCGTGGGAAACCCGGGATTGTGGTTTGTGACTGTTCTCTCCCCTCCGGGATGTTTTCAATCACTCCAAAATCGAGCGCCTTGCCAAGGCAGGCAGAGACACAGGCCGGTTTCAGCCCAACCTCAAGTCGATCCACACACATATTGCACTTGGTCACCTGCCCTTTCACTGGATCCAACTGCGGTGCATTGTAGGGGCAGACCCAGGTGCAGTACCCACAACCAAAACAGATGTCGGGATCCTGTAGCACCGCACCATATTCGGAAAACTTGGTATAGGCTCGGGTGGGGCACCCCTTGAGACAGACCGGGTTGTCACAGTGGTTGCAGGCCATCGAGATATTGAGGCGCTGAACATTGGGATAGCTTCCTCCCTCGACAAAACCGACTGAGCGGAAGGCAAGATGGGCGGGGTTATCATTTTTCTCCGAACAGGCCGATTCACAGGCGTGACAGGCGATACAGTTGTCGGCATTGAAATAGAATCCATGCTGTTTGTAGCGGTTGGGGTTCTCTCCAATGGCCGAGTCACCATTGATGTTGAGGCTCTTGTTGTGGAGTGGGTCTCCCTCCTTAGCCAGCTCAATTTGCTTGCCGTAGCGATTGGTTGATTCCGAAACGGGATCGCTGAGTAGTGCGTAGTCAGGTTCAAATTCTCTGCGCTGAAACATCGGAGTACTCCTAAAAGGCTCTCATTTCCATACTGAGACAAGCAGCACTCGGCTGATCCATGATCTTTTCAATCCGGATTGCAGACTGCTTGTAGGCGGGCTGGCGGGAGTGTGGATCCAGCAGGCCGAGAGTGAGGCGGTTGGCACAGTCATGGAAGTGGAAGGGGAGAAAGAGCATGTTCCTGGGAACCCGATGGGGGGGTTGCGCCATGACGATGGCATCGGATCGACGGGAGATCAGGCGAATATATTCACCCTGAGCTATTCCTCTCTCTCTACAGAGATCCGGGTTGATCTCGACAAATGGGATTGGGCTGAACTTGTTGTTGTTTCCGATCTTTCCGGTCTTGGTACGGCCATGCCAGTGCGCTACCAGACGGCCGGTGTTGAGCCAGAGTGGAAATTTCTCATCCGGCACCTCGTTATTGTCGATAAAGGGGAGGGGGATCAGTTTGGCGCGCCCATCCGGGTACTGGAAGCTCTGAGGGTCGGTGTAGAGCCGACGGCCACCGTGAGGAGGCTCTTTTCCCTCAGACCTCTCATTTTCAGTATAGGGCCACTGAACTCCTCGTTGTGCTTCAAGTAGTGGATGGTCCATCCCGGAGATATCGGCAAGCCGTCCTTTTGAGAGGCTGGCCATCTCGGCAAAGATATCCGAGGCACTCTCTGGAAAGTGGACGGATCGTCTCACTGGTTTACCGCTCTCTTTCTGCCTGGATTGATAGTTCTCCTGATTGAATCGTTCCGCCATCCGGTTGAAAATCCAGAGATCGGGTTTGGCCTCTCCCGGAGGATCCATGATTGGGGTGACCCGGTTGATTCGTCGCTCGGTATTGGTCATCACTCCATCCTTTTCGGCCCAGGTTCCCGCTGGGAGGTAGAGGTGGGCATATTGTGTACTCTCACTATCCTGATAACAGTCCTGAACGATGCAGAGTTCCAGTTTCTCCATCGCCTTGCGAACCCGGGCACTATTGGGGAGTGAGGTAAGCGGATTGGTTGCAATCAGCCAAATCCCCTTGATCTCACCGCTCTCAATGGCATGGTAGATATCGGTCTGGTACATTCCCCGCTTGGTTGGCAAGAACTCCGGATCAATACCCCAGTAGGAGGCAATCTCTTCTCGATCCTCCCGGTTCTCCAGATAGCGGTAGTTGGGAAGGCCGGAGCAGGAGGACCACTCTCGAGTTCCCATTGCATTGCACTGTCCGGTAATGGAGAGGCTGGTTCCGCCCGGCTTTCCGATGTTGCCGGTAATCAGTGCAAGGTTGTTGATTCCCACCACACCATCCGAGCCATGTGTCGACTGATTGATTCCCATGGTCCAGATCTGCATCGCAGCGGTTGATTTTGCAAAGATCCGTGCCACCTGACGAATGGTGTCCTCATCGATGCCACAGAGCCTTGATGCAGTGGTCGGATCATAGCGAGCTACCTCGGCACGCAGTGACTCGATCCCCGTGGTGTTCTTTTCAATATAGTCTTGATTCTCCCAGCCATTAGAAAGGATCACATGCATCAGTGCATTCTGCAGCACCACATCGGTTCCCGGGGTAATAGGGAGGTGGATATGGGCATTCTGCGCCAGCATGGTGACGCGTGGATCGACCACGATCAGTGGAAAACCGCGCTTCTCCTGCGCCTCTTTCATCCGCCAGTAGATGATGGGGTGCTGCTCCGGCAGGTTGGAGCCCCACGCGATCAGGCAGTCGGTATGATCGAAATCCTCATAACAGCCGGGGGGGCCATCGGAGCCAAAAGAGCGCTTGTAGCCGGAGACGGCCGATGCCATGCAGAGGGTGGTATTGCCATCATAGTTGTTGGTTCCGATCAGTCCACGAGTCAGCTTGCCGAGGGTATAGAACTCCTCGGTCAGCAGCTGCCCGGTGGAGACGACCGCTACAGAGTCTCGGCCATGGGCTCTCTGGATCCTGAGTATCTCTTGATGTGCATTGTCCAGGGCACTCTCCCAGCTGGTTGGCTCCCACGGCTGGTGCCAGTGGTTACGAATCAGTGGTACCGTGCCACGACCAGAGGATTCAAACAGCTCATGCTCGAAGATCCCCTTGAGACAGAGCTTCCCTCGGTTGACATCGGCATCAGCGACCCCCCGGGAGCTGACCGCCTTCCCCTCCTGGTTGAGCCCAACCTCAATCGAGCAGCCAGTGGAGCAGTAACCACAGGTGGCATATTTCCACTCCACCACCCTCTTATCGACAATGGTGATCGGGTTTTTATTGGATCTTCCAAACAGCATAAGATTTCTCTTCAGAGGATGGGATTAACGGATCAGGTAGAGCCTCTCTCCCTCCACCTCAATCCGGTAGGTTGGAGTGCAGCCATGATCCGGACCGGTGGCCTCGCCACTCTCCAGGTCGATAACCCAGTTGTGAAGGGGACAGGTGACCCGGTTGCCGTGAACGATTCCCTGAGAGAGCGGCCCCTTGCGGTGGGGACACTGGTCACTGACAGCGAAGAAGAGGTCCTCCGAGCTGCGGAAGATTGCAATATCCCCCTCATCACTCTTGACCACTCTTGATCCGAGGCGGGGGATATCCGAGCGTAGGCCAATTTCGATTTTTTCAATAACGGCTTCCATGATTCATCCTTGTATATTGTCTCTCTTTGATCTATCTGATTCTGAATTGAGCCTTAGGGCCTGTCCCAAAATAACTTGTGCAGATTGCACCGTAATTTCGTTCGCTTTCGAGGCGTGGCAAGGGGCGCATAGCCGGGCTATGTAATCCTTGTCACAACAAAGAAAGCGGGGGAAAGGGCAAGCAAAATGTGCATGTTATTTCGGGACAGTTCCTTAGGAGGCCTGTGCCAGAGTTTGCTGGTGCTTAATATTGGCAAGCGGCTGAAATTCTCTGCTGGCATCTTGATCCTCGGAGTGATGCCTCCAGGGGTCCACTTGTGCATACTGTTGAGAGATCCGGAAACGTTCGGCCAACGCCGCTCTCTGAGATGCATCCCCCACAATCTTCTCCTTAATGGCCTGCAGACCAATCCGTTCCACCCACGGTGCGGTGCGCTCCAGATAGTGGGCATCCTCCCGATAGAGTTGACAGAAGGCGGCACAGTATTCCAAAACCTCCTCTTCACTCTCGACCTTGGCCAGAAGGTCGGTGACACGGACCTTGATCCCGCCATTACCACCAACATGGAGTTCATACCCGGAGTCGACACAGACCACTCCAAAATCCTTGATCGTCGCCTCCGCGCAGTTTCTGGGACAGGCGGAGACTGCCAGCTTGAACTTGTGTGGCATCCACGATCCCCAGGTCAACTGTTCAAGTTTGACTCCCAGATCGGTCGAATCCTGGGTTCCGAATCGGCACCACTGACTCCCTACACAGGTCTTTACGGTTCGCATAGCCTTGCCGTAGGCGTGGCCCGAGACAAAACCGGCCTGATTGAGATCTTTCCAGATGAGCGGCAGCTCCTCTTTCTGAATTCCAAAGAGATCGATCCGCTGACCACCGGTTACCTTGATCTCGGGGACATTGAATCTGTCCGCAACATCAGCAATGGCACGGAGTTCATCAGGTGTGGTCATTCCGCCCCACATCCGTGGAACCACTGAGTAGCTTCCATCCTTCTGAATGTTTCCATGGGCCCGTTCGTTGATAAAACGGGACTGGGGATCATCATACTCACCAGGCCATTGGGCAAGAAGATAGTAGTTGATGGTGGGGCGGCAGCTATGGCATCCATCCCGATTTCCCCACTCCAGAAAATGATAAACATCCTGGTGGCTCTTTAGCTGATGTTCACGAATGGCCTTGCGAACGACATCATGGGAGTGGGTAGTGCAGCCACAGAGCGATTTCTGGGTTGGGGTCTTCTCGTATCCCTCACCAACGGTAGAGGCGAGGATCTGTTCAACTAGTGCAGTACAGGATCCACAGGATGCTGAGGCCTTGGTATGGCTGCGCACCTCATCCAGGGTAAAAAGGTTGTTGGCACTGATGGCCTGAATCACATCTCCCTTACAGATCCCATTACAGCCACACACCTCAGCACTATCGGGTAGATCCATGATGTTCTGACTGCCATGGCCAGAGTCTCCTAATTGTGCCTGGCCAAAGAGCAGAGTATCGCGAATCTCGCCGACATCGGTCTGATCCCGCATCATCTGAAAATACTTCGCCCCATCAATGGTGTCACCGTAGAGCACAGCCCCCTGGATGCGATTGTCTGAGAGGACCAATTTCTTGTAGATGCCACGACCCGGATCCTGAAATAGTAGTACGTCCTGGTTCTCCTGCTCCTTGAACTGGCCGGCAGAAAAGAGATCTATACCGGTTACCTTGAGTTTGGTTGAGGTCACCGAGCCCCTGTAGATTCCGATGCCATAGTTGGCCAGGTGGTTGGCCACCACCTTGGACTGCTCAAACAGTGGGGCAACGAGACCATAGGTGGTGTTGCGATGTTCTACACATTCGCCGACGGCATAGATTTTTGGGTCATAGCTCTGCATAGTGTCACTGACCACAACTCCTCGATTACAGTAGATGCCGGACTCCTTGGCCAGCTGGATCGAGGGTCGAATCCCAACCGCCATTACCACCAGGTCAGCAGGGACCTCCAGGCCACTTGTGAAACGGACAGCACGAACCCGAGTGCCTGCATTCTCATCGTCACTTGTAGGGTGTCCCAAAATGGCTTCGGTCTCGGTGTTGAGCAGGAAGGTAAGGCCATCCTCTTCCAGTTTCCTCTGCAGAAGGTCTGAGGATGCACGATCCAGTTGGTTGTCCATGACCACATCGGAGCGGTGGACAATGGTCACCTTCATCCCCTGCTTCTGCAGGCCACTGGCAGCCTCAAGTCCCAGCAGGCCACCACCGATGACAACAGCATGTCGATAGTGGTTGGAGGCATCAACCATTGACTCCACATCTTCAACGGTGCGGAACCCAATCACTCCATCCAGATCATTGCCGGGAACCGGCAGAATAAAGGGGTGAGACCCGGTCGCTAGCAGCAGACGGTCGTAGTGGATCTGTTCTCCATTTGCCAACTCCACTCTGCGCCGGGCACGATGAATTTTTGTGGCAGCAACCCCAGAGATTAGTTCAATCCCATGCTCCTCATACCACTCCGGCGTGTTAATGATGATCTCATCAAAGGACTTTTCTCCTGCCAGTAGTGGAGAGAGCATGATTCGGTTGTAGTTGGGGTGGGGCTCCTCACCAATGACGGTGATCTGATACTGGCCGGAAGAGATCTTCAGCAGCTCTTCCACAGTTCTCATGCCGGCCATTCCGTTGCCGATCACTACCAGGCGATTTTTGCTGAGGGGGGTTGGTGATGGGCTGCTCATTGAGTTCAATCCTTGGTTGATACAAACGTGTACTTAACTTTAAGCAATGAACGTGCCAAACGCTTTGTATATAGATAACATGTTGTAATCTCAATCATTAATGCGCAAAGTCTATGGTTGAAGAATATGGGTGTGCGCCAATTTGGTGCTCCGAGTGGGGTCAATTCTCTAGCATTGACCAGATATTGAGCTGAACAATGAGGCTCTCTCGATACCTCATTAAGGCCACTGTTTAGGAGCCTCTGAAAAAGCTTAATGGGATGGGGGTTTGGGGGAAGGGCTCTATAGGTGTTGTTGTAACATACTGAACCATAACCCTTCCCCCATAGAATAACTTGTAAGGGAGATCTGATTGGGTCACGAAGTGACTTAATCAGAGCTTTCTTTACGTACCAAGCAATGTCAGCAAGATGAGATTGGCCAGTGCCAGAACCAATGCGAGTGTCCGCCAGAATACCAGTGGATCACGCTCAATCAGTGGCTGGAACGACTCCTGCTGAAAGGATGGGTTGGGCTGCCTGAGATCTATCGGGATCTCGGACAGCGCCGGATAACGATCGACTGGTGAGGGTGAGAGAGCCTTGCGTAATGTACTGCTGATCCAATCGGGCAGATCATCCCGATAGTGGTGCGGGGCAGTGAAATGGCGGGAGTGAATTTTCTGCACCGCCTTCCTGGTCGAGGGGTGGTCACCCAGATCCCCATAGGGGAGTTTTCCGCATAGCATCTCATAGAGAATAACCGCCAGTGAGAACTGGTCGGAGAGGGGGCTACCCGCATTTCCCTGGAAGAGCTCGGGTGCTGTATAGTTTCGGGTACTGTGTATTCGTGAATAGTCGACAGGAGAGCGAATCTCCTCAACCCCCGAGATGCGTGTGGATCCAAAATCGATGATTTTGACCGTTCCATGGGTATCGATCATGATATTTTCCGGCTTCAGGTCTCGATGGACCATCTCCATCCGGTGGAAGGTGCGCATTCCATGAATGATCTGTTCGGCAATCTGGCGCACCTCAACCAGAGAGGGGTTGGGGTGATCGCTCATCCACTGTCTGAGTGTGATCCCATTAATATACTCAGTGGCGGTATAGAGAAAGCGGCGCCGCTCCCGGATATCATGGATCTTGAGAACATGGTTGGAGTGGAGGCGTAGCCCAATCCACTCCTCGTGTTGAAAGGTCTCCAGGTAGGTTGAGTCATCCTCAAAATTGACGGATGGGGTCTTGATCACAACCTCACCAGAGGATGGATCACTCTTTTCTGCTTTTAGATCCAGTGCAAGATAGACTTGTGTACGGGGGCTGGAGTGGAGCTCTCGAAGAATCCTGTAACCATCAATCTCCATTCCAGGGGAGAGATCGGGAGGAAAAGGGAGTGACTGGAGTTTCTGGTAGTGGCTCTGATCATCCTCTTCCGGGAGCTGGTTGATGAGCAGAAACTGACAGCTCAGATTGTCATTACTGCCACTCTCCAGCGCCTGTTGGCAGATCTTCTCTGTAAGGGGCTGGGGAGAGTCCAAATCCTGATGGATAAGATGATTTATCTCCCGGTCGGAGAGAAAATCATGAATGCCATCGGTACAGAGCAGAAAGGCATCTCCTGCACGGACTGCTATCCGGTGCACATCCACCTCAATATGGGTATTGATCCCCATGGCGCGCCCCAGATACTCTTTCTCGCCACGCCCGCAGACCCGGTGGTCACGAGTAATCTGTTCCAGTTGCCCTTCGCGCCAATGGTAGATTCGGCTGTCTCCCACATGGAAGATCGAGGCAGTTGAGGATTTGATCACCAGCGTTGAGAGGGTTGTGACCAGCTCCCCCTCTCTGGAGAAGAGCTGTTGACCTTGTCCGAGTAGCCAGTGGTTCAGGGCGGAGAAGATCTTGCTTGCCGAGGTGCTAACAGTCCATGAATCGGGGGTGCTGTAGTAGTCGGAGATAAAGCCCTGAACAGAGGCACTGCTTGCATCAGCAGCACCGGCACTGGAGCTGACACCATCGGCAATGGCAGCTACCACCCCTTTGCTGAAGAGCTGTGCTCCATCAGGGATGGCGTAGTTGCAGGCATCATCATTGGCCGGCTTCTGGCCGGCCAATGAGTGTTGTCCTGCCGAGATGTATTCCAAACTATTTCACCTCAATCAGCTCAACTGTGCCGTCCGGCAGCACCTCGGCCATATGTCCTTCGGGCTCATCAAGAAAGAGCTGAATCAGAACCAGAATCACCAGGGCAGATACGGCAATGGTGAGGAAGAAGAGGGCGGGTTCAACAAAGGAGAGCACGGTGAGGAAGATCACGCCACCTACATTACCATAGGCTCCTGTCATTCCAGCAATCTGTCCGGTCATGCGCCGTTTGACGAGTGGCACCATTGCAAATACCGCCCCTTCACCGGCCTGAACAAAGAAAGAGCAGGCCATGGTGGCGGCTACAGCGACCGGTAGAGCCCAACTGGCATCAATATGGCTTAGCGCGAAGTAGCCAATGGAGAGCCCTAGCAGCAGGATTGAGAGGGTCCGTTTGCGTCCAAAGCGATCGCTGATCAATCCACCACTGGGGCGAGCCACCAGGTTCATGAATGCAAAACCGGAGGCCACCATTCCAGCCAGCACCGGGGTAATCTCAAAAGTATCGAGGAAGAAGAGGGGAAGCATGGAGACGACGGCCAGCTCGGATCCGAAGGTGACTAGATAGGCAAGATCCAGCATTGCAACCTGCTTGAATGAGTAGCGGTCAATCTCGGGCAGATCCCCCTTTAGCACATGACGGTTGACCTGTAGTACCTTGAAGCTCTGGATCAGATAGATGGAACAGAGCAGACCATAGAGGAGTAGAGCAACCCCATCACCATAGAGCCCCAGATTAGCCGGACTCAGCTTCCAGTTTAGCACCGCCAGAGCGCCATACATTGGAAGATTCATCAACAGGTAGAGAATAAGGTCTCCCTTGCTGGAGACCTCCATAGCTCCGGATTTTTTGGGCTTGAAGTAGGTGGATCCTTTCGGGGTATTGCTGACATTGAGGTAATAGATGAAGGAGTAGAGAATGGCGACGAGGCCGGTAGATCCGATGGCATAGCGCCAGCCATCCTCACCACCAAACAGCAGCGCAAGAGTGGGAAGGGTCAGGGCTGCAGCGGCAGAGCCGAAGTTGCCCCATCCGCCATAGATCCCCTCTGCAACACCGACCTCTCGGGCGGGGAACCACTCGCTGACCATACGGATACCAATCACAAAGCCGGCGCCAACAAATCCCATCAGAAAACGGGTGACTGCCAGCTGCTCAAAGCTGTCGGACAGTGCATAAAAAAAACAGAGGACTCCGGAGAGCGCCAGCAGGATGGAGTAGACGATCTTGGGGCCAAAGTGGTCCACCAGCATTCCAATGATGATTCTGGCAGGGATGGTGAGAGCCACGTTAAGAATCAGCAGGGTCTTCACCTCCTGTGGGGTGAGGCCAAACTGTTCACGCATGACCGCCATCAGTGGCGCATGGTTGAACCAGATCACAAAGGTGATAAAGAAGGCGATCCAGCTGAGATGGAGAACTTTGGTCTTCCCGCTGAAAGAGAGCAGATTGATACTTCCTGTGTTCATGGCTTGTCTCCGGAGATCTGATCTTGATTGAGAGAGAGGCTTCCCCCTTATGGACTGGAAACAGCAATAACCATGCCATTGTTGCAGAGAAACTTGCAATTACATGTTTTTCAAGTAGTTAGTAGCTCTGCCCAAGCAGATTGAAAGCGGAGAGAAGAGTATCGTCTGCACAATGATGATCGGAAAACAACAGCCTGCGCCAGCCTGTGGTGCAGAGCAGGATAGTGCCTTGGAGGGCGGCACTCATCTCGTGCATTTGAGAGAACTCTGCCCTCTGATGGTGCGCAATTGATCAGGCGTTTCTTTCACCACGATGGCATATAAATAGATAACATGCTGATATTTATAGCGATATTTGGATTGGCACGGTGGTTGCATATACCGTGTCAACCCCCTCTTTAATGAGGGCCGTATTGATTAACCAAGGAGTCACACAATATGAAAATGGTTACAGCCATCATAAAGCCCTTCAAGCTGGATGATGTTCGCGAGGCACTCTCTGAGATTGGAGTTCAGGGTGTCACAGTTACTGAGGTAAAAGGGTTTGGTCGTCAGAAGGGCCATACCGAGCTCTATCGAGGTGCAGAGTACACAGTTGATTTTCTCCCCAAGGTAAAGATGGAGATTGCAATTCCAGCAGATTTGCTTGACCGCACCATTGAGACGATTCGGGGTGCCGCCAATACCGACAAGATAGGGGATGGCAAGATATTTGTATCAAGCCTGGAAGAGGTTATCCGTATTCGCACTGGCGAGTCAGGTCGTGAAGCAATCTGAGTGGTTGTATAAGTAAAAAGGAAACAAATAATGGAAAATCAAATTTTTGAACTGCAGTATGCAATGGACACCTTCTATTTTCTGGTGTCTGGTGCATTGGTGATGTGGATGGCAGCAGGCTTTGCGATGTTGGAGGCGGGGCTGGTACGCTCAAAAAATACCACCGAGATTCTAACCAAGAATGTGGCGCTCTTTGCCATTGCCTGCATCATGTATCTGGTGATGGGGTATGAGCTGATGTATGGCGGGGGCGGAGGCACCAACTACTTCCTCTCCAGTATCATGGGTGGTGATAGTCTGGTAGATGATGCACTGAAAGCATCTGCAGAGAACGGTTTTGGTGGGGATTCTGTCTACTCCGGTGCTTCTGACTTCTTTTTCCAGGTAGTCTTTGTGGCAACTGCGATGTCAATTGTCTCTGGTGCAGTTGCAGAGCGCATGAAGCTCTGGGCATTTCTTGCTTTTGCAGTGGTGATGACCGGGGTTATCTATCCCATGGAAGGGTCGTGGACCTGGGGCGGTCAGGAGGTATTTGGAATGTTCGCCCTGGAGTTCAGTGACTTTGCAGGCTCCGGTATTGTCCATATGGCGGGCGCAGCAGCGGCACTGGCTGGCGTACTGTTGTTAGGTGCTCGAAAGGGCAAGTATGGCAAGAACGGTGAGGTCAGGGCTATTCCAGGTGCAAATATGCCATTGGCGACACTCGGAACATTTATCCTCTGGATGGGCTGGTTTGGATTTAATGGCGGATCTGTATTGAAGCTGGGCGATATCGCTAGTGCCCACTCTGTTGCAATGGTATTTCTGAACACCAATGCGGCAGCAGCTGGCGGTGCAATTGGTGCCCTAATTATTGCCCGCATGCTGTTTGGCAAGGCTGATCTGACCATGTTGCTCAATGGTGCGCTGGCTGGGCTGGTTGCGATTACCGCAGGCCCGGATACACCGACACCGTTGATGGCAACACTGTTTGGCATGGTTGCTGGTGTAATCGTAGTCTTCTCAATTATCTCTCTGGACAAGATGAGAATCGATGATCCTGTGGGCGCAATCTCTGTCCACGGAGTAGTCGGCTTCTTTGGTCTGATGATAGTACCGCTGACAAATGATGGCGCAACATTTATGGGCCAGTTGGTGGGCGCAGGGGTCATCTTTGGATGGGTCTTTGGCTCTAGCCTGGTAGTCTGGGCGCTGATCAAGATGCTTATGGGAATTCGCATCAGTGAGGAGGAGGAAGAGGCTGGTGCAGACTTCACCGAGTGTGGTCTGGAGGCATATCCAGAGTTCACCAATACGGGCAAATAACCTCCCAAGTCGCC
>JACNFK010000023.1:60221-105676 GCA_014384675.1 Candidatus Thiopontia autotrophica
GCTGATTGGGTAACGAAGTGACTTAATCAGAGCTTCCTTAGATAAGGAATCAACAGCTGATGAGTGTGAAAATTTACCATAACCCAAAATGCTCCAAGTGTCGTCAGACCCTGGAGTTGATCAAAAATAAGAGTATTGAGCCTGAGATCGTGGAGTATATGAATACTCCGCCCACAGTAGATGAGCTGGATAATATTCTCAATATGTTGGGGCTGGAGCCAGAGGCATTGATGCGCAAAAGAGAGACAGAGTATAAGGAGTCTGGTCTGGATCAGCCAGGGCTAAGCCGTTCACAACAGATCGAAAAGATGGTTGCCTTCCCCAGAGTAATTGAGCGCCCTATTGTTGTTAACGATGGCAAGGCTGCTGTAGGCCGCCCACCAGAGATGGTGCTCGATATCCTGTAAAGATTTATTAAAAGTCTTCTGGAAGCTCAGGAAGCGGAGCATTGCCATCAAAGATCAGATCTTCACGTTTCTGCAGGTAGGAGTCACGCATGAAGGCATAGGGATCAAAGCTTGCATCGTCAATGATCTCTTTCGTGCCCAGCAGATCTGCACGGGTACTGATTGCCTTGGTAACAAACAGGGTGTTTCTTGTCCCTTCTGAGTCTATCTCGTCAGTGAGCTTGAAGATTTGGGTATCATCAACCTCTACGGTATTTCCGATCCACATCTCCGTACCTGTTCCAAAAGCATCACGTATTGTGCTTGGGCCCAGAACAGGGATTACAAAGTATGGCCCACTACCAACACCCCATACGGCAAGTGTCTGCCCCAGATCCTCGTCATGCTTTGTGAGGCCTGCCGCGGTAGCAACGTCAAACAGTCCGGCAATTCCTATGGTTGTGTTGATACCAAAGCGTACTGTGTCGGATGCGGCATCTCCCAGTTTGAACTGAAGCAGATTATTAAGAATGTTGAATGGCTCGTGCAGATTGCTGAAGAAGTTGCTGATGCCACGCTCAATAGGATCAGGAAAGAGGTCATGGTACCCCTCCGCAATCGGTTTCAGAATATTCTCGTCCAGGGCCTCATTAAACCCAAACATGGCTCTGTTATACCCTTCCAGAGGATCATTTACTGTTACCTCGTCTAAATCCAGTATATCCTCCGCAGACCATGCGGTTGTAAGAGGGGCCGATATAGCCAATAGCAGGATAACTGGGAGCGCAATTTTTTTCATAAGATAGCTGATAATTTATCGAAGCGGCCGACCATTGTATAAAAATGGCGCTGTAAGAGCAATGAATGTAAAAAGAGTGATGAAACATAGATGACCGAGACAATAAGATTGATTGAAGCCTGGTTAATGCCGCCGGGGGGAGTGCTGCTGGTACTTATGTTGGCACTATTGGTTGCCTCAAGGAGACGACGATTTGCCACAACATTAATATGGGCGGCAACCAGCGCGCTCTATCTGTTCAGCACGCCGTGGATGATGTTTAAGTTGGCAGAGCAACTAGAGACTATTTCTCCCCTACAGGAGATGCCAGTGTTGGAGAGAGGCCAGTTGGCGGCCATCGTTGTTTTGGGAGGCGGACGCTATACTGCAGCACCTGAATTTGGTCGTGATGTGGTGGGGACATCAACCTTGGCAAGGTTGCGATATGGGGCCTATCTGCACAGGCAGACTGCACTTCCAATTCTTGTTACTGGTGGTACGCCTCTGAACGAGGCTGCCCCGGAATCGCAACTGATGGCCGATAGTCTTAGGGATGACTTTGCGATCGCTGATGTCTGGCAGGAGAACAAGAGCATTAATACCTGGGAGCATGCCCGTTTTGTTCCTCCTGTTCTTAGGCAGAAGGGGGTCTCTACAGTGGTATTGGTAACCCATGCATCCCATTTGCCGCGTGCACTGCGGGTTTTCCAGAGCTCTCCGGAGATGGAGGGGATGACCATAATACCGGCACCAACGGCCTTTACCACCAAAGGGAAGATGGATCATGGTTTTGGGATGTGGCGCCCAAGTGCTGGTGCACTGAGTAAAAACGTAACTTTTCTCCATGAGTGGGGCGGCATGCTCTGGTACCAGATCAGATATTCGGCCGACACCTAGTTGATATAATTCCCTGATGGATTATCCAGATAAGTTTGATGTCATCATTATTGGCGGCGGCCATGCCGGCACTGAGGCCGCGCTGGCGGCAGCCCGCATGGGTGTACGCACGCTGCTATTGACTCACAACATAGAGACTCTGGGGCAGATGAGCTGCAATCCGGCAATTGGTGGGATTGGTAAAGGGCATCTGGTCAAGGAGGTGGATGCGCTTGGTGGTTTTATGGCGCATGCTGCAGATCGTTCTGGCATTCAGTTCCGCACTCTCAACCGCAGTAAAGGGGCTGCTGTACAGGCAACCAGGGCTCAGGCAGATCGCCAATTATATAAACAGGCGGTAAGGGGTGCTCTTGAAAACCAGCCCAATCTGACAATTTTTCAACAGTCGGTTGATGACCTGTTGCTTGATGGTGATTGTGTTGTTGGGGTAGAGAGTCAAGCGGGGATACGTTTTTCTGCACCATCTGTTGTGCTGACTGCAGGCACTTTTCTGAATGGGGTAATCCATGTGGGGCTCTCCAATATGTCTGGTGGACGCATGGGTGATCCTCCATCATTCAAGCTTGCAGAGAGATTGCGTGAGCTACCATTTAGGGCGCGGCGACTAAAAACCGGTACCCCGCCCCGTATTGACGGACGTACTATTGACTATGGACTGCTTGATGAGCAGCCAGGCGATAAGCCGCTGCCGGTATTCTCCTATCTGGGAGATCTTTCGGAGCATCCCCAACAGATTTCATGCTGGATAACACATACCAATGAGCGGACACATGAAATCATTCGTGGTGGATTGGATCGATCCCCCATGTACAGCGGAGTAATTGAGGGAGTTGGCCCACGCTACTGTCCATCTGTTGAGGATAAAGTGGTCCGTTTCTCGGAGCGAGAATCACATCAGATCTTTGTAGAGCCTGAGGGGCTCAACACCCATGAGGTATATCCCAATGGAATCTCAACCAGTCTGCCTTTTGATATTCAGCTTGACCTTGTTCGCTCTATAAGAGGCCTTGAAAAGGCGCACATCACACGGCCAGGTTATGCCATAGAGTATGACTTTTTTGATCCACGTGATCTGAGACCGTCACTGGAGACCAAAGCCCTGCATGGACTGTTCTTTGCTGGTCAGATTAATGGTACAACCGGATATGAAGAGGCCGCTGCCCAGGGGCTGGTGGCGGGGTGTAATGCTGCACGGAGGGCACAAAACCGGGAGGCATGGTCTCCCAGGCGTGAGGAGTCATATATCGGGGTTTTGATTGATGACCTGATTACCCGTGGCACCAATGAGCCATATCGCATGTTTACCAGCAGGGCGGAGTACAGGCTGTTGTTGCGAGAAGACAATGCTGATCTGCGGCTGACAGAACAGGGGCGTGAATTAGGTATGGTTGATAACCAACGATGGGATGCTTTTCGGCAAAAAAGGGATTTAATTGCGAACGAGCAGCAACGATTACGAGAGAGCTGGGTTCGCCCTCAAACAGTGACAGAGAGTGAGGCGATACGAGTGCTGGGAGATAAGATGCGCCGTGAACATAGCCTTATGGACCTACTGAGTCGCCCCAAAGTTGGTTATCGTGAACTTGTGAGCATGGATGGAGTGGATGACCCGGGGCTGGATCAAGCTGTGATAGAGCAGGTGGAGATTCAGGCCAAATATGCGGGCTATATTGAACGTCAGCAGCAGGAGATTGAGAAGAACAGGCGTCATGAGGAGATGAGGCTGCCTGACTCACTGGATTATCGACAGGTCTCAGGGCTCTCCATTGAGATTCAAGAGAAGCTGGAGAAACAGTCTCCAGAAACCCTGGGTCAGGCCGGAAGAATTCCAGGAATGACGCCAGCTGCACTCTCTCTGTTACGTGTTCATCTAAAAAAACGAGACCTCCAAAAGAGGGCTGCTACGTGAGTTACAGCCAGATGGCTGTAGCAGCAGAAGAGATGGGTGTTGATCTGACAGCCAGTGACCAACAGCAGATTGAGCGCTATCTACAACTGCTGACACGATGGAACAGAGTATATAACCTGACTGCTATTCGTGATCCCGCAAAGATGGTGACCCACCATATTCTTGACAGCTTTTCCGTTATCCCTTTTTTATCGGGCAAGCGCATTGTCGATCTGGGAAGCGGGGCAGGCCTTCCGGGTATTCCCATCGCGATAATGCATCCTGATATGGAGGTGGTTATGGTGGATAGCAACATTAAAAAGAGCCGTTTTATCCAGCAGGCAATTCTTGAGCTGGGCTTGTCAAACGCATCTGTTGTACACTCTCGAGTTGAAGATATTGTTGAGGGCCAGCCATTTGATACAGTTGTCTCTAGAGCATTTACCTCATTGAGCAATTTTCTTGTGACATCGTTACCTCTACTGAAAGCTGGTGGAAGAGCTGTTGCAATGAAAGGAAAATGGCCTGAAGAGGAGGGTGGTGAGGTGATCAGTGGTTTTGAGTTGGAGCAGGCGGTTCCGGTTAAGGGGCCGGGCATCCATGCAGAGAGGCACATGGTTGTTTGCAGCAGGCAGTAACTGCTGAGATCACGACAAGTTGCAGCGATATAATTTACAGAGAAGAGTGAATGAGCAAGATTTACGCAATAGCAAACCAGAAAGGGGGGGGAGGCAAGACCACTACGGCAGTCAACCTTGCGTCTGCTCTTGGCTATTTTGAAGAGAAGGTATTGCTGATCGATCTGGATCCACAGGGTAATGCGACTACGGGCAGCGGCATTGACAAGCAGTTTGTGGAGTGGAGCGGTGTGGATGTGTTGTTGGGTGATGTGTCCATCCAGGAGGCGATTCAGAAAACAGATGGAGCGGGCTATGATCTGCTGGCGGCCAATAGTGAATTGACAGCCGCAGAGGTTGAGCTTATGGCGGTGGAGGACCGTTTCCAGCGCCTTTCAACGGCACTTCAAGAGGTATCAACCGAATATAGTTATGTCCTTATTGACTGCCCACCAACTCTGAACATTTTGACTTTGAACGCATTTGTTGCATCACATGGGGTGATTGTGCCTCTGCAATGTGAATATTATGCGCTGGAGGGGCTGACTGCACTGATGGAGACGATGGGGAGAGTACAAGAGACCCAAAATCCTGGCCTGAGGCTGCAGGGTATCGTTCGTACCATGTATGATGCAAGAAACCGTCTTTCGGTAGAGGTCTCGGAGCAGTTGATGTCCCATTTTGGTGATCAGGTTTATGAGACGGTGATTCCGAGAAATGTAACACTGGCGGAGGCACCCAGTTATGGCAGGCCCATAATCCACTATGCGCCGTCTTCTCGAGGAGCCTATGCGTATGTCGACCTGGCGGCAGAGATCCTGGAGCGCGCAGAGAAGGAAGTTAAACAGTCTGAAAATGGAGTTGATGAGTGATGTCTGTAAGAAAAGGGGGGTTGGGGCGAGGGTTGGATTCACTTCTTGGGGCAGCTAAGGTGCCGAAGGTGCCGGTCGATCCCTCAGGATCGACCAGTGTGTCAACGGGAGGATCTACTGCACAAGGTCAGGCACCCAGCTCATTGCCACCAGTAACATCCCTGAAAACCCTGCCTGTCGATCTGCTGCAGCGCGGACAGTATCAGCCACGACGAGAGATTAACCAGGACGCCCTGGAAGAGCTGTCCAGCTCTATTCGTGCACAGGGCGTTATTCAGCCGATTGTTGTGCGCTCCATCGGTGAAGGGCGCTATGAGATTATTGCTGGTGAGCGACGCTGGCGGGCTGCACAATTGGCGGGACTTCAAGAGATTCCGGTGGTTATCAAACAAATTTCAGATCAGGCAGCCATGGCGATGGCGCTGATTGAGAACATTCAGCGAGAAGATCTAAACCCTATTGAGGAGGCCGTTGCACTGCAGAGGTTGATCAAGGAGTTTGGGCTAACTCAGCAGAAGGCGGCAGATGCAGTAGGCCGCTCTCGTACCTCGGTAACCAATATGTTGCGCCTGCTGAACCTTAATGCAGAGGTGGGACAGTTACTGGAGAAGGGCAAGCTGGAGATGGGGCATGCCCGCGCCTTGCTTGCACTGGAGGGTGAACAGCAGAGCGAGGCAGCCAAACAGGTAATCCTGTTGGGGCTCTCGGTCAGGGAGGCAGAAAAACTTGTCCGCAAGATGCTGAACCCCCCGAAGAGAAGAGTAGTCGAAGAGGTTGATCCCAACGTCAGACACCTGCAGACGAGGCTTTCAGAAACACTCGGCGCATCGGTTACCATTCATCAGAGTGGTAAAGGGCGGGGAAAATTGACCATTCAGTACAACTCCCTGGATGAGCTGGATGGCATTCTTGAACATATAAAATAGTTACTTTTCTCAATATTCTAATTGACCAGCCTATTTATGATTTCTATAATACCGCCAGTTGGAAGGTTGGGGGTTCTGCTTCTTCAGGCTGTTTTTGTCGCCTTTTTGGCGCTGTTGGCTGAATGGGCATGGAGAGCTGACTCGGCGTTGCCTATTCTATACGGCGGTACAGTGTCTGTTGCCAATATGGCCTGGTTGTTGTGGCGGCTCAAACGGGAAGAAAAAAACAGTTCCCGGAGTGGTGTCGGCCATGATTCAGAGCAGAGTGCTCGCAGGACGGTGATATCGCTTTACATGACCGCGGTAGAGCGTTTTGTTTTGGTCTCTGCCCTGTTTGTGTTTGGAATGGTGAGTTTGGAGTTGGAGCCGGTAGCTCTAATCACAGGGTTCATTGCAGGACAGTTGGCGCTACTTATCGGAAGCGGCTACAATGAGTCCCGTGATATAAAAAAATTAAAGAACAAATAATTAATAATTTATAGATGTCATCAGAAGCAGCAATTACCTCAGGTCAGTACATAAAGCACCACTTGACGAATCTCACGTTCGGTCACTACGATGGCCATTGGGGATTTGCCCATAGTGCTGCTGACATTAAGCAGATGGGTTTCTGGGCATTTCATGTCGATTCCCTGGCATGGTCAGTTGCGCTTGCGTTACTCTTCTTTCTCCTCTTTCGTGCTGCTGCCAGGCAGGCAACAGCAGGCATTCCTGGTGGATTACAGAATTTTGTTGAATGGATTGTCGAGTTTGTCGATAACAGTGTAAAAGAGTCATTTAGCGCAAAAAATAGTCTGGTTGCACCTCTGGCACTTACAATTTTTTGCTGGGTCTTCCTGATGAATCTTATGGATCTGGTGGCAGTAGACTGGTTGCCGATGATAGCTGGCCTGTTTGGTGAATATGCGTTGAGCATGGACCCTCACCATGTCTATTTCAAGGTTGTGCCTACTACAGATCCCAATATCACTTTCGGTATGGCTCTGTCAGTATTCTATCTGATGATTTATTACAGCATTAAAAACAAGGGGTTGGGGGGCTTTCTCGGTGAGCTTGCGTTCCAGCCATTTGGCAAGTGGGGGCTCCCTGCCAATCTGGTTCTTGAAGGCATCTCTCTGATATCCAAACCTGTTTCACTGGCTCTGCGACTGTTCGGAAATATGTATGCTGGAGAGACTATCTTTATTTTGATTGCATTGATGTATGGTGGTGGTTGGATACTGGGCGGATTTGGTGGATTGCTACAGTTGGGATGGGCAATTTTCCATATTCTTATCATTACCTTGCAGGCATTTATCTTCATGACGTTGACGATTGTCTATATGGAGATGGCTCATCACGAGCATTAAGATTTTGAATTTATTTTATTACTAGGAGAAAAAAATGGAACAAGCACTAATGTTCATCGCGGGTGGTCTAATGATGGGTCTGGGCGCGTTGGGTGCAGCGGTAGGTATCGGTATTCTGGGCGGACGCTTTCTTGAGGGCGCAGCCAGACAGCCAGAGCTAATTCCAATGTTGCGTACTCAGTTCTTCATCGTAATGGGCCTTGTTGATGCGGTACCAATGATTGCTGTTGGTTTGGCACTTTATGTACTGTTTGCTGTCGCAGGATAAATCGCTGGATAAACTCGGGAATAGGCTATGAATATCAATGCCACACTGATCGGACAGTCGATCGCATTTTTCCTGTTCGTACTTTTTGTAATGAAGTACGTTTGGCCTCCTTTGATGGCGGCTCTGGATGAGCGTAAAAAACAGATAGCTGACGGGTTGGCTGCAGCAGAGCGAGGTCATCGTGAGCATGAGCTTTCTGAACAACGTGCGACAGAGGTTATTAGAGAGGCGCACGATGAGGCCGGCCAGATTATCGGTCGAGCGCAGCAGCGTGCCAGTGAGGTGGTTGAGGAGTCAAAAGGAAAGGCGACCGATGAAGCGGACCGCATTATTGAATCAGCACACTCCACTATTGAGCAGGAGATAAACAGTGCCCGTGAGAAATTGCGAGCAGACGTCTCGGCCCTGGCCCTGGCAGGCGCATCACAGATTCTTCAGCGTGAGGTGAATGAGTCTGATCACCAGCAGATCCTCGCTGAGTTGAGCGCCAAGCTGTAGAGGCTACAGGAAATGGAAGAGAGAACAACAGTTGCTCGACCCTATGCAGAGGCTGCCTATGCGCAGGCACGTCAGGAAAATCGGATTGAAGAGTGGGCCGGTGCCACCGAGCTACTTTCAATGATTGTTAGTGATTCTGCCGTTGCAACGCGATTGAATGATCCAAGAGTACCTGGTCAGCAACTAACGGATCTGGTAATTGGTATTGATAGCGACACATTTTCGGGCACAACTGAGAATTTCGTCAAGGTTCTACAAGAGAATGGGCGACTTGGTTATGCGCCAGAGATCTCGACCCTTTTTCATCAGCTTAAGGCAGCAGATGAAAATAGTCTGGACGTTGAGGTAATTTCGGCTTATTCGTTGGATGCGGCATCAGAGGATGCAATAGCATCAGCAATAAAAGATAAAATGGGTAAAGAGATCCAGATGACCACAAAGGTTGATCAATCTCTAATTGGGGGCGTCATTGTTCGTGTAGGTGATCAGGTGATTGATTCATCACTGCGCGGCAGAATGAACCAACTTTCAAATGAACTGCATGGCTAACCATCAGTTCAGATAATTTAATTTTACGTACTGTTTTAAGGAGTAATCATGCAACTCAACCCTTCTGAAGTCAGCGAACTGATCCGGAAGAAAATCGAGAGCTTTGAGCCGCTTGCCGAGGCCCGTACAGAGGGAACGGTAGTCAGTTTGGCAGATGGCGTGGTGCGCTTGCACGGCCTTAGTGATGCCATGCAGGGCGAGATGATCGAGTTTCCGGGAAATACTTATGGCATGGCACTGAACCTTGAGAGAGATTCAGTTGGTGCAGTAATTCTAGGTTCATACGAACATATTTCAGAGGGCGACACAGTTCGCTGTACCGGCAAGATTCTTGAGGTTCCTGTTGGTGAGGCGCTGTTGGGACGAGTTGTCGATTCACTGGGTAATCCACTGGATGGGAAAGGTCCCATTGAGGCAAGTGAGACTCAGCCTATCGAGAAGATTGCACCAGGTGTAATTGCACGTAAATCAGTCGATCAACCAGTACAGACAGGACTTAAAGCGGTTGACGCAATGGTTCCAATTGGCCGTGGTCAGCGCGAGTTGATTATTGGTGATCGTCAGACTGGAAAGACGGCTGTGGCAGTGGATGCAATCATCAACCAGAAGGGAACTGGTGTTAAATGTATCTATGTTGCGGTGGGACAAAAGGCATCATCAATTGCCGAGGTTGTACGCAGGCTGGAAGAGCATGATGCACTGGAGCACACGATTATTGTGGCAGCGGCAGCATCTGATTCTGCTGCAATGCAGTACATCGCGCCCTATTCAGGCTGCACCATGGGAGAGTACTTTCGTGACAAGGGTGAGGATGCACTGATTGTTTATGATGACCTGACCAAGCAGGCATGGGCATATCGTCAGGTTTCACTGTTGCTGCGTCGTCCGCCGGGTCGTGAGGCCTATCCTGGTGATGTTTTCTATCTTCACTCTCGTCTGTTGGAGCGTGCATCACGCATTAATGAGGATGAGGTAAGCAAGCGCACCAATGGTGCAGTAACCGGGCAGACCGGTTCACTAACGGCGTTGCCAATTATTGAGACTCAGGCGGGCGATGTATCTGCCTTTGTACCAACCAATGTTATTTCGATTACAGATGGACAGATCTTCCTCGAAACCGATCTGTTTAACTCAGGCATACGTCCAGCAATCAATGCAGGTCTTTCGGTATCTCGTGTGGGTGGTGCAGCACAGACCAAAATCATTAAAAAGCTTGGTGGTGGCGTCCGTCTTGATCTGGCGCAGTATCGTGAGCTGGCAGCATTTGCCCAGTTTGCATCCGATCTTGATGAGGCTACTCGTAAGCAGATTGAGCGTGGTCAGCGTGTTACCGAGCTAATGAAGCAGAAGCAGTATGAGCCAATGAAGGTTGCAGAGTTGGCAACTTCACTGTTTGCAGCGAATGAGGGTTATCTGGATGATATTGACCCGTCCAAGATTGTTGATTTTGAAGAGGCGCTACAGTCTTACATGAAGAGCTCGCAGTCTGAGCTGCTTGATACCATCAATGAGTCTGGTGACTACAACGACTCAATCGAATCATCATTGCGTGCCGCAATTGATGACTTCAAGACAAATCACAGCTGGTAAGGGTATTTTTATCTCATGGCAGTAGGTAAGGAAATTCGAGAAAAGATCAAGAGCGTCAAGAGTACGCAAAAGATCACTAGCGCCATGGAGATGGTCGCTGCAAGCAAGATGCGCAAGGCGCAGGATCGAATGGAAGCATCTCGCCCCTATAGTGACAAAATTGCAGCAGTTGTTAGCCATCTTGCCAATGCACATCCGGAGTATCACCACGGCTATCTGACAGAGAGAGAGGTAAAGCGAGTAGGTTTCGTCATAATCTCATCGGATCGAGGCTTGTGTGGCGGACTGAATGTGAATATGTTCCGTGAGGCTGTTAAGGCCATCAAGGAGAAGAGTGAGCAGGGTATTGAGATTGATTACACCGCACTTGGCAGCAAGGCCCTCGGTTTTCTGGGGAGAATGGGAGGCAATCTGGTCTCCGAATCATGCCAGTTAGGTGATCAGCCTGAGATATCGAGCCTGATTGGCTCAATAAAAGTGATGCTCGATGCATTTGATGAGGGCCGTATTGATCAGCTTCATATTGTCTACAACCAGTTTGTAAACACCATGACCCAGAAGCCAACGGTTCGTCAGGTATTACCAATACAGCATGACGAGAGTGAAGAGTACAGCCACCACTGGGACTATATTTATGAACCTGATGCAAAAGTGGTAATGGATACGCTATTGCAGCGTTATGTTGAATCGATTATCTATCAGGGTGTGGTGGAGAATATTGCATGTGAGCAGTCCGCTCGTATGGTTGCGATGAAGAGTGCAACAGATAATGCTGGAGATTTGATCAATGATCTGGAGCTGGTCTATAACAAGGCTAGACAGACAGCGATTACTGCAGAACTTGCAGATATTGTAGGCGGAGCAGCAGCAGTTTAGTTGGTTGTATAGAATATTTTGAATATTAATAAAGAGGATTAGAGAGATGTCAGGATCTATTGTTCAGATCATCGGTGCAGTGGTAGACGTAGAGTTTCCTCAGGAATCTATGCCGAAGATTTTTGATGCACTGACCGTGGATGAGCCAGGTTTGACGCTTGAGGTTCAGCAGCAGATTGGTGACGGAGTCGTGCGTGCCATTGCGATGGGTACCACTGATGGGTTGAAGCGCGGGCTATCGGTAACTGGAACAGGGGCGCCAATTCAGGTTCCTGTTGGCACCAAAACACTCGGGCGTATCATGAATGTTCTGGGTGATCCAATTGATGAAAAAGGAGAGATTGGTGAAGATAGGCGGATGCCAATTCATCGTAAGGCCCCAGCTTTTGACGAACTCTCTGCGGCAGCAGAGATCCTCGAGACCGGCATTAAGGTGATCGATCTGGTATGTCCTTTCGCCAAGGGTGGCAAGGTAGGACTATTTGGCGGTGCCGGTGTAGGTAAGACAGTTAACATGATGGAGCTTATCCGTAATATTGCGATTGAGCATAGCGGATACTCTGTATTTGCAGGTGTTGGTGAGCGAACTCGTGAGGGTAATGATTTTTACCATGAGATGACCGAGGGCGGCGTTCTTGACAAGGTATCGCTGGTTTATGGTCAGATGAATGAGCCTCCTGGTAACCGTCTGCGTGTGGCCCTGACTGGCCTGACTATGGCAGAGGCCTTCCGTGATGAGGGGCGTGATGTGCTGCTCTTTATCGATAACATCTACCGTTATACCCTGGCTGGAACAGAGGTATCCGCACTGTTGGGACGTATGCCGTCTGCGGTAGGATACCAGCCAACACTTGCTGAGGAGATGGGAGCTTTACAGGAGCGAATCACCTCAACCAAGACAGGTTCCATTACCTCAATTCAGGCAGTTTATGTGCCCGCGGATGATCTGACCGATCCATCTCCAGCAACAACATTTGCCCACCTTGATGCAACGGTTGTACTCTCCAGACAGGTTGCTGAGCTTGGTATTTACCCGGCAGTAGATCCGCTGGACTCTACCAGTCGTCAGCTTGACCCACATATTGTTGGTGAGGAGCACTACAATGTTGCGCGTAGCGTACAGACCACACTTCAACGCTATAAGGAGTTGAAGGATATTATTGCAATTCTGGGTATGGATGAGCTATCTGAAGAGGATAAGCAGACAGTAAATCGCGCACGTAAGATCCAGCGTTTCCTCTCTCAGCCATTCTTTGTGGCAGAGGTCTTTACTGGAACTCCAGGCAAGTATGTTTCATTAAGTGATACGATCTCTGGCTTCAAGGCAATTGTCGCTGGCGAGTATGATCACCTGCCAGAGCAGGCATTTTATATGGTTGGCTCAATCGATGAGGCAGTTGAGAAGGCCAAGACCATTTAAGGTTAGAGAGACAGGAACAGCATCATGAGCATGACCGTACATGTGGATATCGTAAGTGCAGAGAAGGAGATCTTCTCTGGTGTTGCGGAGATGGTCTATGCTCCTGCAGAGATGGGTGAGGTTGGTATTGCCCCTCGCCATGCCCCAATGCTTACTCGCATGAAAGCCGGTGAGGTGCGAGTTCAGCAGGGAGGGGGAGAAGAGATCGATTTCTTTATCTCTGGCGGAATGCTAGAGGTGCAACCTCATGTTGTGACAGTTTTGGCAGATACCGCAATTCGTGCAGCAGATCTTGATGAAGCTGCAGCACTAGAGGCCAAGCAGCGTGCCGAGGCAGCCATGGAGGATAAGCAGGCAACTATGGATTATGCTGCCGCACAGGCAGAGCTTATTCAGGCAGCAGCTCAGCTACAGGCGATAGATCGCTTACGTAAGCGCTCAGGGGTATCCTGATTGCCGAGATACTGCAAAACAGAGTATCTTCTTGTACACTGCCGACAGGCTATCGGCCAATTCAATTAACAGAAGAGAGAGAATATTGTAGTGGCTGTTTATGTCACCTACGATTCTGATTCAATATGAGAGAGATGGCATCCAACCCTGCTGTTATTGTGCTGGCTGCAGGCCAGGGCACGCGGATGCGTTCATCACTCCCCAAGGTATTGCACTCAATTGCAGGTAGACCACTGCTTGAACATGTTGTGGCTAGTGCTGCATCACTGAATCCGGATTCAATAAATGTTGTATATGGTCATGGCGGTGACCTGGTAAAGGAGAGGCTCTCCCATCTGGATATCAACTGGGTGCATCAATCTGAACAACTTGGTACTGGACATGCTGTTGAGCAGGCCCTGCCCAATATTCAGCCCGGGCAAACAGTTTTGGTGTTGTATGGAGATGTTCCGCTTATAGAGCCTGAGACGCTGCACAGTTTGCTTGGACAGTCTGCAGAGAGCGGCTTCTCTCTGTTGACTGTCTCCATGGATGACCCCACAGGATATGGACGAATTGTTCGTAACACGGTTGGTGCTGTGGAACGTATTGTGGAACAGAAAGATGCCTCAGCAGATGAGCTTGATATTCATGAGATCAATACAGGAATTCTTGCGGTTTCGGCAGAGAGGCTAAAAATCTGGATTGATGCACTGGATAGCGATAATGCGCAGGGTGAGTTTTATCTGACAGATGTTGTTGAGTTGGCAGTTAGAGATGGGGTTGAGATCAAAACCTCCTCTCCATCAACTGTAGAGGAGGTGCAGGGGGTAAATGATCGACAGCAACTCTCTTATCTGGAGCGATTTTACCAGCGTAAACAGGCAGAGCAGCTGATGCAACAAGGCGTAACTCTGATTGATCCATCTAGATTTGATCTGCGCGGCAGACTTGATGCTGCTCAAGATGTAACTATTGATGCAAATGTAATTTTTCAGGGTAACGTTATATTGGGTGCAGGGGTGGAAATTGGAGCTAACTGTCATATCAAGGATGCAGTGGTTGAGGCGGGCACGGGGGGGTTACCAAACTCTGTTATTGATTCTGCCGAGATTGGCCCCAACTGCAGAATTGGACCATTTGCAAGAATACGTCCTGGAACAAAATTAACTGCAGCAGCCCATGTAGGTAATTTTGTAGAGCTGAAAAATGCACAGGTTGCCGAGGGATCAAAGATCAACCACCTCTCTTATGTTGGAGACAGCACAATCGGGGCACGGGTAAATATTGGTGCCGGTGTGATTACCTGTAATTATGATGGTGCCAACAAACATCAAACAGTTATAGGGGATGATGTATTTGTAGGGTCAGACACACAGTTGGTTGCGCCGGTTGAGGTGGGTGATGGAGCAACTATTGGTGCAGGATCTACTATTGTGAAGTCTGTCCCCGAGAGCCAGTTAACCCTGAGCAGAGCTAAACAGGTAACCATAAAAGGGTGGAAGAGACCTCGTAAAAAAGAGGCTACATAGCCCGTTAGTTTGGGAATCTGGGCAGAAAGATCTCATTGACCAGCAGGGGATCTCCATCAATCTGATAGAGGATACGCCGTCCCCATAATGAAGCAGGTTTTCTGTTCAAACATTCGGCCGCCTCTTGAAACAGAAGGTGTTGGGGAAGAAGTTCCGCATATTCAACTGTTGAGCGCTCCATAACCCTGGATGAGTGGAGTACGGCACCCAACGAGCGGTTTCCAAGCTGAGTAAGTCGGCGCAGAGACCGTTTAAGAGCATAGTGTGGTATCACGGTATGGGCAAATACCCAGGGATGTTCACCACAGTATAGAAGGACGGATCTCACATTGGCGGTTGAGCCACTTCGCAACCCCAGCAGCTGCCTTTCACTATGGTTTATTGCAGAGAACTTTTGCATGACCACATCCACTCTAAACTGACTGCTACAGGATTGGACAATTTTTCTGGTTAGAGACCCGGAGTGAACAAGATGTCTACGCATTTGGTTGTCGGGATTAAGCAGTGAAAGCCGGTTTTCAGTAACCCAATGCGGTTCTCTGTCAGGAAGATTCATGTATCTGATTATACGCATCCTCACTCATAGTTTCCCTGTCTCAATTCGTTGTAAATTTAACAGAAATTTAATGGTAATTAGCTGATAGAACTGTATTATCAATCGTATCAATATGCACCAACCGGGGGAGTGGATGATTCAAAAAACAGATAGTGAAACGCGACTTTTTGTGCTGGATACAAATATCCTGATGCACGACCCGACCTCACTATTTCGTTTTCAGGAGCATGATGTGTATCTCCCCATGGTTGTGCTTGAGGAGTTGGATCGAGGCAAGAAAGGGGTCTCGGAAATAGCACGCAATGTTCGTCAAGTAAGTAGATTTATTGATGAACTGGTTGAGAACAGCCCCCTTGATGAGATTGATCAGGGCGTATCTCTGCTTCCGCCAGGCAGCCTTGGCAACCTTCCAAACCAGTCATCTGGGCGCCTCTATTTTCAGACATCCACAGACAGTGTCAAGCTGCCGGAGTCACTACCAGGCAATACAGCAGATAACAGTATTTTGGCCACAGTAATGGCCCTGCAGGGTCAGGTCAACGATGTGCGCCTGGTGACACGAGATATAAATCTACGTATCAAGGCATCTATCCTTGGGGTCCCGAGTGAGGATTATCGTAATGACAAGGTATTGGATGATGTGGATCTGTTGCAGACAGGCTTTCATGAGCTTCCAGCAGGTTTCTGGGAGAGTCATGGCAAGGATCTAGAGAGTTGGCAGGAGGAGGGCCACTCACTTTACCGGGTTAAGGGGGAGGCTGTATCAGATTGGGAGATCGGTGAGTTTCTTGCTAATCCAGAGGCAGAGAGTAACGACTATATTGTTCGAGACATAGAGGGTGATAGTGCAGTGTTGGAACGGGTGCACAACTATAGCTCGGAGCACAATACTATCTGGGGAATTCAGGCCAGAAATCGGGAGCAGAACTATGCGCTAAATTTGTTGATGGATCCTCAGTTTGATTTTGTTACCCTGCTGGGGCCGGCAGGCACAGGAAAGACACTGCTGACGCTGGCGGCTGGCCTGGAGCAGATTCTGGAGCAGAATCTATACAGTGAAATAATAATGACCCGTATCACCATTCCGTTGGGTGAGGATATAGGATTTCTTCCAGGGACTGAGGAGGAGAAGATGGCTCCCTGGATGGGTGCTCTGATGGATAACATGGAAGTTTTGACCACGCATGACAAGAGCTCTCAATTTGAGCGTGAGGCCACCCAGGAGCTTATTAACCATCGTATCAAGATACGCTCAATGAACTTTATGCGTGGTCGTACTTTCGTTAATCGTTATCTGATTATTGATGAGGCGCAAAACCTTACCTCCAAGCAGATGAAGGCACTGATAACTCGCGCTGGACCCGGCACGAAAATAATCTGTATAGGTAATCTGGCACAGATAGATACCCTTTATCTAACAGAGACCAGCTCAGGATTAACTTATGCGGTGGATCGCTTCAAAAATTGGGCTCATAGTGGACATGTAACGCTGCAGATGGGAGAGCGTTCACGTCTCTCTGATTATGCAATTACGGTGTTATAGAGAGGTGTGCAGATATCATTTGATGCCGGGATGATGTGGTAGTAATGATCACAGATAATTTGTTTAATCTCGTGGCATGTCATAACTGTGATCTACTTCACAAGGTGGACACTCGGGAGGCGGTTGGCCACATGGTGCGCTGCACTCGCTGCGGAACGGTACTGCAGCGCTCAACGAAAGACTCACTAAATCGAACCCTGGCTTTTGGCATATCTGGCCTGGTACTATTTATTGTGGCCAATATGTTTCCAGTTATATCCATTCAGGCCAATGGAAACCTTTATGAGAGCACGTTGTTATCAGGGGTAATGGCTCTCTATCATGACGGGATGTGGGGGCTGACGATCCTGGTTTTATTGACCAGTATTGTCGCGCCACTGTTATATCTGTCTGCGCTTGTCTATCTGTTATTGCCGTTATGTATGGGCCGTGTCGCATGGCAATCAAAAAAAATATTTCGTAGCTTGACTCTTGTTGGGCAGTGGGAAATGGTTGGTGTGTACATTATTGGAAGCATGATATCCATTGTAAGGCTTGAAGATATCTCTGCTGCTGCACCTGGAGTTGCCATTTTTGCCCTGGGAGGAGTAATGTTTTCTGTGGCCGCAGTCAGAACAACAATTAATCCGGATGAAATCTGGAGGAGCCTGGAGAGGGGATCTTTGAAGGCAGGTAATAACTGATGGATGATTCTCCTACAGCACTACAGCACTCACTGGTGCAGTGTCATGTATGCGGCAGGGTGACAAGATTGGATTCGGTAGATAATGGGAAAGAGGGCGCCTTTTGTCCCCGTTGTGATACTTCGCTGCGTGCAAATATCCGGACCGGACTATTGCGTAGCTGGACACTTGTGGTTACAGCATCAGTTTTTTATGTTTTCGCCAACATCTATCCAATTATAACGGTTAAGCGTTTTGGCAGGGGAGAGCCGGATACTATTATCAGCGGTGTCTCTCATCTTATTGAAGAGGAAATGTATCTTCTGGCAGTGGTTATCTTTGTTGCCAGTATTGTCGTTCCGTTGATGAAACTGCTAACATTAACTTATCTGCTCATATCAGTTGGTTATTCTTCAACCAGGAGACGAATAGAGCGAACCAGAATGTATCGAATAATTGAAGGTATTGGGCACTGGTCAATGGTAGATATATTTGTACTCGCTACTCTTGTCGCACTTGTCGATTTGGGCTACCTCGCCACAGTCCATGCTGGCTTGGGGGCTGTTTTTTTTGCTCTGGTTATTGTCACCTCCAGATTTGCTGTATGGAGCTTTAATCCCAAGCTGATCTGGAGCAGAGGAAACAGAGCATAATGACAGAAGAAGAGAAACAAAAATTATTTGATGATATTCCGGATGCATTGCTGGAGCGGCGTCGCGGATTCTCGATTATCTGGGTAATCCCTTTGATTGTCGTGTTGATGGCGGGCTGGTTGACGGTAACAACAATAAGTGAGTATGGGCCAGAAATTTCCATCACCTTTCAAAACGGTGATGGGCTTGAGGTAGGAAAAACCCGTATTCGATACAAAAATATTGAGGTTGGTATTGTTGAACATGTGAGGTTTAGCGACGATAAAAGAGAGGTTATTGTCGAGGCCAGAATGGATAAGGGGACGAAGTCATTCTTGGGTAGCGGAGCCAAATTCTGGATTGTCAGGCCACAAATATCTCTGCGTGAGGTTTCAGCCTTGGGGACGCTTTTCTCTGGATCGTATATTGCACTTATCCCTGGAGATGGATCTCCCCAGGAAGAGTTTGCAGGGCTGGAGCAACCACCAATTTCAACTGCTGAAACATCAGGACGCAAGTTTGTGTTGAGAACTGCAAATCTCAACTCCATAGAGGCAGGCACACCAGTCTATTTCCGTGGCATTCATGTGGGTGATGTTCTCAGTTACAAACTTGCCGATGACAACAGTATTTTGGTACATATATTTATCAGCTCTCCGTACCACAGGAAGGTTGATCAAAACAGCTACTTTTGGAATGTTGGCGAAACCAAACTGACCCTAAGTGCTGATGGATTACAGTTAAAAACTGATTCACTTGAGACGTTACTTTATGGCGGTATTGCTTTTGATTCACCAGATAGCGCAGACACATCAGCACCTGCAGATGATGGAGGGCTGTTCATTCTATATGAGAACAAAGATAGTGCATCTCGACAGAGGGGCACCAAAAAAACCTCATATGTGACCTATTTCGACAGGTCAATCAGAGGGTTAAAGATTGGCGCACCCGTAGAGTTCAAGGGGATAAGAATCGGCTCTGTTGCTGATATACGTATGGAGATCGATAGCAAGGAGAGCACCATTCTGATTCCGGTTCTGGTGGATATTGATGCTGAAATAGTTGCCAATATAGTACGGGTGAATGGCTCGACTTCGCCCGAGGTAACAATGGACTTCCTCATGAACAGTGGATTAAGGGCCAGATTATCTGTGGATAGTTATCTGACTGGGCAGCTGTTTATAGATATGGTGCTGGATCCAGAAAGTAATGCTCATGTTGTAGGTTACAATGAACAGTATCCAGAAATACCAACGTTATCATCAGCCACAGTTGACGATGTTGTAAGTGCCATTGCTGCTATTTTGAAAAAAATTCAGGGGCTACCAATAGAAGACATTGGACAGGAGTTGCTTGAAACCGCACAGGGCACAAACAGACTGGTAAACTCCAGTGAGATTCAAACGGTTGGCTCTTCTCTGCAACATACGCTTGCTTCACTCGATGAACTGTCTATCAGATTGAGAAGTAATAGTAAAAGCATGGAAAGCGATGTGGTTAAAACAAGCGCTATGATTCGTTCTGTGCTACAGCAAACCGAAACAACAATTAAACTTATGAACAATATTCTTGACCCAGGCTCACCGGTGCAATATCAGCTAAATGAGATGACAACAGAGTTAACTGCTGCAGCCCGCTCAATGAGAGATTTTATTGAATACCTTGAAAGAAACCCGCAAGTTTTAATTCATGGCCAGGGAGGAATCGCATCACCATGACTGGATATAATTCAAGAGACAAAAAAGTAAATTCCATCCTGCTTTGGTTGGCAATGTTTGCTTTTCTTTTTGGGACCTTGGCTGGATGCTCAGTTGTACCAACTGTTGCTCCAACCACAACACATTTCTTTCTTCTTGATGCTGTTGATATTGTTGAGCGGGCAGATAAGGAAGATGATGGGTATTCAGTTGGCATACATCCTGTGGTTCTGCCATCATATCTGAATAGGCCGCAGCTGGTGTCCAGAATTGCGCTTAACGAACTCTATCTATCGGAGAACAATCGATGGGGGGAGCCACTAAAAGAGAATATTTCCAGGGTCCTGTTCGAGAATATAAAGGCGATACTGGAAAACAGTAAGGTGGAAAGATTGCCAAAACAGGGCAAGCAACCAGCATATGCAATACAGGTTTATATAGACAGATTTGAGCGGTTCCCAGACCAGAGAATTTATCTGGATGCATACTGGAAAATTGGTGGAGGAGATCGGGGCGAGCTGATGCGATCTGCTTCTCTGATAAGTGATCCAGTTGATGTTGCGGGAGAGTCTGCGACAGTCAAGAGTATGAGTGAGCTGCTGAAACAGCTCTCAATTGAGATCAGTGCGTCTATAAAATAGCCAACTGAATACAGCCAGATTTTTCAGGCCATTTTTGGTGCCTTCCTGGCGCTGATAACAACAAACGCACCATCCCCATGGCCCTTGGCAGAGGATGATTCCGTATGACCGGTTTTTGGGAAAAGAGCCTGTCTATATTGAAAATGGCTGAATCCGGTTTTACGCGCTATCTCCACTATCTCTTTAACTGAGTAGAAGTAGGCATGTTGATAAAAGATGCTGTTATGCCTGTTTCGTTCGTACTCTTTTCCAAGGTGGCTTGCCTTATCGATCATGCCAATGATTAAGGTGCCATTTTCTCGCAGGACTCGATAGGCCTCATATAGGGCCTGTGATGCTGAGTCGACAAAACAGAGAGCGGTTATAAAAAGCAGATAGTCGTAGCTGTTGTCTGATAATGGCAGATCTTCTGCAACTCCATCTTGCAATACGAGCCCATGCTTTGCTGCGATAGTACGCATCGAGGCTGAGGGCTCAATGCCGTTCTCTATTCCGAGTGGCCCCATAAAGCGACCGGTTCCAGCACCTATCTCAATGCCTTTGCCATGAGTGGGCAAGAGCTCTTTAATGGCAGCCAGCTCTAGTTGATAGGTTGTCTGATGGCGCTCAAACCACTGGTCATACCGAGCTGCATTAGAGTCGAATGGATTTGTTAGATTTGGTTTTGGCAAATCAGAACTCGGATTGTCCAGCTACCCCACTCTCAATAGCTGCTCGCCTCACCGCTGTGGAGACATAGCCTCGTAGTCGAGGATCCAGTGGTTTTGGAATAATGTAGTTTGGCCCATACTGCAGCTCCTCATCTGGGTAGGCCTCTCGCATCTCATCAAGGATTGGTTCACAGGTGAGATGCTGCAGAGCCTTGACGGCAGCAACTTTCATCTCGGTATTGATGGTTGTGGCCTTGGCATCCAGCGCGCCACGAAAGATATATGGAAAGCAGAGAACATTATTTACCTGGTTTGGAAGGTCGCTGCGCCCGGTAGCCATGATCAGGTCTGATCGAGCATCACGAGCCTGTTGTGGATGAATCTCCGGATCGGGATTTGAGAGAGCAAAGATGATGGGACGTTCTGCCATGCTCTTGATCATGGCCTGAGTGACCAGGTTGGGGCCGGAGAGACCGATAAATATATCCGCACCTTCCATTGCCTCAGAGAGAGTTCGTCGATCTGTGGTTCTGGCAAAGAGTTGCTTGTAGAGGTTTATATCTGTTCTCCCCCCGTGAACTACACCTTTTCGGTCTACCATGGTTATCTGTTCTTTGCATGCTCCAAGGGTGAGTAGAAGTTGCATCGAGGCGATGGCGGCAGCACCTGCACCAAGACAGACAATGTTGGAAGATTCCAGTGACTTCTCCTGCAGCTTGAGCGCATTGAGCAGACCGGCCGCAATGATAATGGCTGTACCATGTTGATCATCATGAAATACAGGTATGTTGAGGCGATCAATCAGTGCGCGTTCAACCTCAAAGCAGTGCGGCGCCGAGATATCCTCAAGATTTATTCCACCAAAAGTGGGGGAGATGCGTGCTACGGTTTCGATAAATGCCTGGTTGGATGATGCATCAATCTCTATATCAAAGACATCAATATCAGCAAATTTCTTGAAGAGGACAGCCTTTCCTTCCATCACCGGCTTTGCAGCCAGAGGCCCCACATTGCCCAGACCGAGAACGGCACTGCCGTCAGTTACAACGGCAATCAGGTTGCCCTTGCCGGTATAGCGGTTAACCTCTTTAGGGTTGGCGGTGATTTCACGCACAGGGGCGGCAACCCCAGGGCTATATGCCAGACTCAGATCATGTTGGGTCTCGAATGGTTTGGTCGGAAGTGTCGCAATCTTGCCGTATGGTTTTCTCGCATGATAGTCGAGCGCCTCTTGCAGCAGGTGATGGTCTTCCGGGTGTAGTGGCTCATCCGTCACGGACTACCTCCTCTATATGGTGAATATAGAGAAGGTAGCCTGTAGTCAACTAAACTTCAAGGAAATCTAGAATTCCCTCTGCTGCCTTGCGACCATCCCAGATAGCCGAGACCACCAGGTTGGAGCCACGCACCATATCACCACCAGCAAAGACTTTGGGGTTACTGGTCTGCTTCATATACTTCTGCTCTTCAGTGGCTATAACTCTATCACGCTCATCAGTCTCAATCTGGTTTTCACCAACCCACTCTGGGGGGTTGGGCTGGAAGCCAAAGGCAACAATGATGACATCCGCAGGGATAATCTCTTCACTGCCGGGTATTGGTTCAGGGCGGCGGCGTCCATTCTCATCAGGCTCACCCAGTTGAGTAGATATAACCTTCAGCCCCTCAACCCTGCCATCACCTACAATCTCGACCGGCTGGGTATTGAAGCGGAACTGGACACCCTCCTCCTTGGCATTTGCCACCTCCTTCTTGGAGCCGGGCATATTGGCCTCGTCACGACGGTAGGAGCAGGTAACGCTCTCTGCGCCCTGACGGATAGAGGTACGATTGCAGTCCATGGCGGTATCACCACCACCCAGAACCACAACTCTCTTGCCGGCCATATTGATAAAGTCGGCAGGGTCCTTCTCATAACCGTTGTTGTGGTTGATGTTTGAGATCAGGAAGTCGAGCGCGGCATTAACACCCGACAGCTCCTCACCAGGAATGCGCGCGTTCATGTACTTGTATGTCCCCATTCCCAGGAAGATGGCATCATGCTCCGACTCAAGCTCACTGAAAGAGAGATCCTTGCCAATCTCGGTATTGAGACGGAACTCGATTCCCATCTCCTCCATAATGGCTCTGCGGTTACGAACCACACCCTTCTCCAGCTTGAACTCCGGGATACCAAAGGTGAGCAGGCCGCCAATCTCTGGATGGCGATCATAGACTACACACTGTACGCCATTTCTGGTCAGTACATCAGCACAGCCAAGCCCGGCAGGGCCAGCTCCAACAATGGCAACCTTTTTACCGGTTGGCTCAACTCTGGATAGATCCGGACGCCAGCCACGGGCAAAGGCGGTGTCGGAGATATATTTCTCGACATTACCAATGGTGACGGCACCAAACTCATCATTCAGGGTGCAGGCACCCTCGCAGAGACGATCCTGTGGACAGACTCGACCACACATCTCCGGCAGTGAATTGGTACGGTGTGAAAGCTCAGCAGCCTTCTCAATCTCGCCATCGGCAATCAGTTTCAGCCAGTGGGGGATGTGGTTGTGGACCGGACATTTCCATGAGCAGTACGGGTTGCCGCAGGAGAGGCAGCGGTCTGCCTGAGTTGCAGCATCCTGTTCGTTGAACGGGGCATAGATCTCCTTGTACTCGGTGATACGCTGTTCAGCCGAGGTCTTGGATGGGTCCATGCGGGAGACCTCGATAAATTGGTAGATATTACCCATTATGCGGCCTCCTTCTGCATGCTTAACAGTGACTCAAGCTCAAGCGCTTTCGGCTTGACCAGCCAGAACATCGGAATGAAGTCATCCCAGCTGTTGAGGATGGTCTGCCCCCACTTACTACCAGTAGCTGCGACAAAGTCCTGGATGGTTTCACGCAGATGACTGCGATGGCTATCCATGTTCTCTGGGGTAATACGGTGGATATCAACCATCTCGTGGTTGTAGCGATCCACAAAACCACCGTCCATATCAAGGATATAGGCAAAACCACCAGTCATGGCTGCGCCAAAGTTGACGCCGGTTGGGCCCAGTACTGTGACCTGGCCCCCAGTCATATATTCACAGCCATGATCTCCCAGACCCTCGATTACAGCCCTGGAGCCAGAATTCCTGACCCCAAAACGTTCGCCTGCTGTTCCAGAGGCGTAAAGTACCCCGCCAGTTGCGCCATAGAGGCAGGTGTTACCCATGATTGGAGTCTCATTGCTGCGGAAAATAGATCCCTGTGGCGGATAAAGCACCAGCTTGCCGCCAGCCATACCCTTGCCAACATAATCATTGGCATCACCTTCGAGATTGATATGCAGACCACCTGCATTCCACACTCCAAAACTCTGGCCACTAGTTCCCTTAAGATTGAGAACAACAGGGTGTTCACTCATGCCATGGTTGCCGTGACGTTTGGCAATCTCTCCAGAGAGACGTGCACCAATGGAACGATCTGTATTACGAACTGTATAGCTGAATTCACCACCAGATTTTGATTCGATTGTAGCCATTGTATCCGCCACCATCTGTTCAGCCAGTTCACCCTTGTCAAATGGCTCATTCTTTGGCTCAGTACAGATCTGAGGCTTATCGGCAGGAACATGAGAGCTATCCAACAGTGGAGTTAGATCAAGATTATTCTGCTTGTCACTGTTGCCATCAATCATCTTCAGTAGATCAGTGCGCCCCACCAAATCATCAATAGAGCGTATTCCCATCTGAGCCATCAACTCACGCGCCTCTTCGGCAATAAAGCGGAACATGTTGATAACCATCTCAGGCATGCCGGTAAAGTGGTCGGAACGGAGACGCTCGTCCTGGGTTGCGATACCAACTGCACAGTTGTTGAGGTGACATATTCGTAGATATTTACAGCCAAGAGCAACCATTGGCCCGGTTCCAAAACCAAAGCTCTCTGCGCCAAGCATTGCTGCCTTGATTACATCGAGTCCAGTCTTTAGTCCGCCATCAGTCTGCAAGCGAACCTTGTCACGTAGATCATTGGCACGCAGAATCTGATGAGTTTCGGATAGACCCAGCTCCCACGGCGAGCCAGCGTACTTGACCGAGGTTAGCGGACTTGCTCCTGTACCGCCGTCGTGTCCAGCAATGGTTATCAGGTCAGCATAGGCTTTGGCTACACCGGCAGCAATGGTTCCAACACCAGCCTCTGATACAAGTTTTACAGATACCAGAGCATCCGGATTGACCTGTTTGAGGTCATAGATCAACTGTGCCAGATCCTCAATAGAGTAGATATCATGGTGTGGAGGAGGGGAGATCAGAGTCGTCCCAGGATTACAGTTACGCAATCTTGCGATCAGGCCATTGACCTTCTGCCCCGGTAGCTGCCCACCCTCGCCAGGCTTGGCGCCCTGTGCCACCTTGATTTGCAGGACTTCAGCACTGGAGAGGTAGTGTGGAGTTACTCCAAACCGGCCAGATGCAATTTGCTTGATCTTGGAGACCTTGTTGGTGCCGTAGCGTACTGGATCCTCACCACCCTCACCGGAGTTGGAGCGTCCACCAATTGTATTCATGGCAATTGCCAGTGCCTCATGCGCCTCTGGAGAGAGCGCCCCCAGGGACATCGCAGCCGTATCAAAGCGTTTGACAATATTTTCCCATGGCTCCACCTCATCGAGCGGAATTGACTGCTGACTTTGGCTCAATGAGAGCATGTCACGCAGGGTTGCGGTGGGGCGATTATTTACGTGATCGGCATAGACCCTGTAGTCAGCCATATCTCCTGTGCGGACAGCTTGCTGCAGGCTCTTCACCACATCAGGATTGTATGCGTGGTATTCGCCTCCATGCATAAATTTGAGCATGCCACCCTGGTCAACTGGTTTGCGACGGTTCCATGCCTCTCTGGCCAAAGATTTCTGTTCATTCTCCAGGTCAGCAAAGTTGGCACCCTTGATTCGACAGGTAGTACCACGGAAGCAGAGGTCGACAACCTCATTGTGGAGACCTACGGCCTCAAACAGCTGGGCTCCGCGGTAGCTGGCAATGGTCGAGATTCCCATTTTGGAGAGAATTTTCAATAGACCCTTGTTGATTCCTTTGCGATAGTTACGGGCAGCCTCTGTAAGGTTGTAATCCTGAATATCATTGGTGGATACCATCTCATTGATAATCTCATAGGCAAGCCACGGATAGACAGCAGATGCACCGTAACCAATGAGGGTTGCAAACTGGTGAGGGTCGCGAGCAGTTCCTGTCTCAACCACAATATTTGCATCACAGCGCAGGCCTGTCTGTACCAGATGGTGGTGGACCGCACCGGTTGCCAGTAGTGCATGGATAGTGTTTTTGTCAGATGACAGGTTGCGATCGGAAAGAACAATAACCACCTTGCCGTCACGTATGCTCTTTTCTGCAGTAATACAGACGGCATCAATAGCCTGTTTCAGCTCTTTGTCATCACCATAACCGAGATCAATATATGCGTGAGCGTAGGCACTATCCTGATGCCCAAGCAGTTGTTGGAACTTGGTTTTAGAGAGTACTGGCGAATCAACCAGTAGACGTCTGGCATGCGCCTCTGCCTCTTCAAATATGTTCAACTCACGACCAAAACAGGTCTCCAGCGACATCACAATCTGTTCGCGTAGTGGATCAATTGGCGGATTGGTTACCTGGGCAAACTGTTGACGGAAATAATCATAGGGAGAGCGATTACGTTGCGAGAGTACAGAGATTGGGGTGTCATCACCCATTGCCCCAATAGCCTCCTGGCCATTTACAGCAAGTATTCGAATTACCTCCTGACGCTCCTCAAAAGAGACCTGGAACAGTTTTTGTGCGGCCTGGAACAGCTCGGTATCAACCCCCTCGACCTCAAGATCTTCACCATCGTCAGAGCTCAGTTTAGTGGTCAGATGTTCGGTGTTTTCACTCAGCCACTGCTTGTATGGATTACGGTTTTTCAGATCATCATCAACCATGCCTGGAAGTATGAGATCACCTGTCTCTGTATCTACGGCAATCATCTGGCCAGGACCGAGACGACCTTTCTGTACCACATCCTCTGGCGCATACTCATAGACCCCAATCTCTGAGGCGAGAGTAATATGACGATCCTTGGTGATTACCCAGCGTGCTGGACGCAGGCCATTACGATCCATGGTACAGGCTGCGTAGCGTCCATCTGTAAGCACAATACCGGCAGGGCCATCCCATGGCTCCATGTGCATGGAGTTGTATTCATGGAAGGCGCGCAGATTAGGATCCATCTGCTCAATATTCTGCCAGGCGGGCGGGATCAGCAGGCGCATGGCGCGGAAGATATCCATCCCTCCCATCAATAGCGCCTCCAGCATGTTGTCCAGACTGTTGGAGTCTGATCCGGTCATGGAGACAAGTGGACGAACCTCATCCATATCAGGGATCAGTGGGGTCTCAAATTTCATCGCACGGGCAACAGACCAGTTGCGGTTGCCCTGTACGGTATTGATCTCGCCGTTGTGTGCAAGCTGACGGAATGGCTGCGCCAGACGCCACTGTGGGAGGGTATTGGTTGCAAAGCGCTGGTGGTAGACACAGAGGGCCGACTCAAAACGATCGTCACCCAGGTCACTGTAGAAGACCGGGAGATATTCCGGCATTACCAGCCCTTTATAGGAGATTACACGGGAAGAGAGGCTTGGGATGTAGAAGACCTCATCCTCTGGCTCAATGGCTTTTTCTGTCTGGCGACGTGCGATGAATAGGGCACGCTCAAAGTGAACCTCATCCATATCTGCGGCCGCATTGACAAAGACCTGTTCAATTTGTGGCAGAATGGCCAGAGCGTGAGGCCCACAGGCATTTTCTGCATCAACCGGAACAGTGCGCCAACCAAGAACATCCAGCCCCTGACCGGCAAGGTTTTTCTCCAGAGTAGCGCGTGCAGTGGAGGCTCTCTCTTCATCCTGATGAAGGAAGACCATGCCAACTGCAAAATTTTCAGCCAGTTTGTACCCTTGTTCAGTGGCAATGCTCTTCATGAATCCAGCCGGCTGCTTCATAAGCAGTCCGCAACCATCACCAGACTTTCCGTCAGCTGCAATTGCACCACGGTGGGTCATGCGGTTGAGGGATTCAATGGCGGTTTTTACCAGATTATTGCTGGGCACTCCATCCATGTGGGCAATCAACCCGAAGCCACAATTGTCCCGTTCAAATTCGGGGCGATACATGGAGCCAAAATGGTTGTTTGGCTCTTGGTTATTTTCAGATTTGTTCATGATTAGCTTGACTGTTTTAGATGAGCGGACACACTCTTCCACTCCAAAAATCGGCCGGCAAGTATAGAACAGCAGGCCATTTTATTCAATTTTCTGGCGTATATTCTGGTGGATATTCAGGCTCTTGATCATGTGATCTCTTCTGTAGAGACAAAGAAAAATGGCATTGAGAAGTTGCCGCCTCAATGCCATTTTCGGGAGTTATAGTTGTTGCAGCTGGTTCTACTGTGCCCCCTTGTCCTCAGGCTCCATAAATACCTTATCACCTGCACTGATGCAGCCTAGAGGAATCACCAACAGGGTCAGCAGGGTTGAGACGAAAACCCCAAACAACAGGGATACCGCCATCCCCTGGAAGATAGGATCTGTCAGAATTACCGCAGAACCAAGAACCAGAGCAAGTGCGGTAATCAGGATGGGCCGTGTTCTGGATTTTGCTGCGAGAATAACCGAATCAGTCAGGGACATTCCTCCACGGAAGGCGTGCATGGTGAAGTCCACCATAAGAATGGAGTTTCTTACAATAATACCAGCCAGGGCGATCCATCCAATCATTGATGTCGCAGTAAATTCTGCATTCATGATCCAGTGACCAGGCACGATTCCAAGCAGGGTAAGCGGGATTGGTGACATGATAATTGCAGGAATTACAAAATTGCCAAAGGCCCATACCACCAGCATGTAGATTGCTACCAGTGCAACACCGAAGGCAATTCCCATATCACGGAAGGTTTCGTAAGTAACAGTCCACTCGCCACCCCACTCAAAGCCGGTCTGCTTGTCGTTGGCCGGAGCACCTGTGTACTCACCGCTACGGAGAGAGACTCCATCTGGGGTCACATAACCAGTCTCTTCGAGCAATCTCTCTACATCAAGCATGGCGTAGATTGGTGCACCAAGACGACCGACGGCATCACCAACCACAAACTCGACATTTCTGAGGTCTTTGTGGAAGATAATCGGATCACGTTGAACCTTCACAAACTTGCCGAGCTCGGAGAGGGGGATAGTTCTCTGATCCATGGTCATGATTGGAAGATCTCCCAGGCGATGGAGGTGAGACCTCTTCTCGATGGGGATTGTCATGACAATATATGTTGGCTCAAGAATGAGAGACTGGAAAATAGTTGCAGCCTTGAACTCACCCATCACCATTGCCAGGTGCTGATTGATGGTCTCGACGGAGATCCCCTGTCGTGATGCCTTCTCACGATCAATCTCGAAGCGCCAGGTCTCCATGGAGCTGCGCATCAGGTTATCAACATCGGAGATGCGCTCTGAATCACGAAAGATCTGGGTAATATCATCTGCAACCTGTCGGCGAGTCTCTGCATCAGGGCCATGAATTTCGGCAACAACTGTTTGTAGCACAGGAGGCCCTGGCGGCATCTCTACTACTGTGATCGCTACGCCTGCTGCCTCGGCAATTGGTTGCAGCTGCTCACGAACATAGCTGGCAATCTCGTGACTGGTTCGGTCACGCATGGTCTTGTCTGTCAGCTGGACCGCAACTTCTGCCTGCCATGGGAACTGGCGCAGATAGTAGTGACGCACCAGACCGTTAAAATCAAATGGCTGTGCAGTACCAATATAGTTTTGGGTAGCCACAATCTCCTCGATATTACTTAGCTCGGCAGCAACCTGACGGGTAAAGTTGGCTGTAGTTGGTAGTGCGGTGCCATCAGGCATATCAATTACAACACTGAAGCTTGATTTGTTATCAAAGGGCAACATTTTTACTGGAACGACTGTGTTGTAGAACATATACATGGCAGCAAAAAAGCTGAGAATCAAACCCAGGAGAAAACTCCAGCCGAGAGTTTTGTTGTTAGCCAGTGAGAGGATTGCCTTGCGGAAGAAGACATCCATCTTCTCGTCAATCTTCTCGTCACGCTCCTCCATCTTGCGCAATTTGTCCATACTAGGGGCGATACGCATTGCCAGCCATGGGGCGAAAACCAGTGCTGCAAACAGAGAAAGTACCATGGCAACAGAGCCGAGAGCAGGGATTGGTTCCATATAGGGCCCCATCATTCCGGAGACAAACCCCATAGGAATGAGCGCAGCAACAACAGTATAGGTGGCGAGTACGGTTGGGTTTCCTACCTCACGTACTGCATCAACGGCAGTCTTGGTGTCCATGGTGCCTGCCATCAGCCAGCGACGGTAGATGTTCTCTACGATAACGATGGCGTTGTCGACTAGGAAACCAATGGAGAAGATCAGAGCGAAGAGACTCACTCGATCAATGGTGTAACCCATTAGCATGGCAACAAATACTGTGCCGACCAGCACCACAGGGATAGTTAGCAGTACCACAATGGAGGGCTTGATGCCGAGACTGAGCCAGACTAGCAGGGTAACGGCAGCGGTTGCCACAAAGAGTTTGAACAGCAGGTCATTTACCTTGTTATTGGCGCTCTCACCATAGTTTCTGGTCACCTCAACATGAACATTGTCAGGGATCAGATATCCCTTGAGGTTGTTGTTTACCTCATCGAGAATGCTGTTGACCACGGAGACACCGTTGGAGCCACGCTGTTTTGCAAGAGCAATGGTGACGGCTGCGGCATCTTTCACCGATTTTTCATGTGTGCTGGCAAGACCGGTTGAGAAGGTGACAATCTCCTTGGTCTCTTGCGGACCCTCAGATACACGGGCAACATCTCTCAAGAAGACAGGGGTTCCGCGGTGCTGTCCTACCACAAGCTGTTTTACTTCATCGACCTTTGAGAGGAAGCCTCCTGATTCAACGAAGAAGAAACGATCCTGCATCTCAATAGAGCCTACAGTGTGACCGGTATTGGCAGTCTGAACTGCATGGACAATCTGCCCCGGACTTACCCCAAAGCCGGCCAGCCGCTCAGGCAGAATCTCGATTCTCACCTGTCTTGAGCGTCCACCAGTAACAAATCCGACACCTGTCTGTGGTATCTGTTTGAGGTGCTGAAGCACACTAACCCCAAGAGTCCTCAGGGTCTCGTCATCAACCTCTTCAGACCACAAGGTCAGGGTGACAGATGGAACATCATCAACCTCTTTGGGTTTAACCATTGGGGGCTTTATCCCCTGGGGTAGCAGATCGAGATTGGATTGAATTTTGCTGTGAACCTGAACAATAGATGGGCCCATGGGCTCACCAACCTTGAACTGGATGGTGATAATGCCATACTCGCGATCACTGGCAGAGTAGACATGCTTGATTTTCGGGATCTCGCTCAGAACTCGCTCAAAAGGGTCAATAATCTGATTGGCAACCTCGCCTGATGAGAGGCCTGGTGCAGGGAAGAAGATATCGATCATCGGTACCGAGATCTGAGGATCCTCCTGACGAGGAGTTGCGATCAATCCCCATATACCTACCACCATCATGGCGATAAAAAACAGAGGAGAGAGTGGTGAGTGAATAAATGACTCTGCCAGGCCACCAGCAAAACCAAGCTCTTTGGTTACCTCATCAACATCGCCAGTCACATTCCCTGTAAAATCATGTGATTCAGGCTCACTTGTTTCAGGAGGGAGCTCTTCCCCTGGGGTTGGTTCTTTGTGATCACTCATGGTCTATTCTTATTTTGTAGAGGTTGTTGTAGATGATGGGTTTGCAAGCACAAGCTCTCCGGGCTTAACTCCAGAAAGTACACTCTGCCAGCCGTTATCTGCACGATCTCCGACACGGACCAGACGCATCTCGAGGTTGCCGTCTTCTTTCTGGACGAAGATTGCAGGAAGGCTGCCACGCCACTCAATGGCGGAGTGTGGAATGGTAACCAGTTCGGTTGCTTCTGCTGATGGGTCAGGAATCATTACCTCTGTATACATTCCAGGAGCAGCGTCTGCATCGTTAGGGATATTGAATTTTACGGTAACGGTATGGCCCATCATGTCTGCCATTGGGAAGATTCGGGCAACGGTAATGGGGATAACTGCGTTGCTTTGATCCAGCCTGGCACTGAGCACCATTCCCTTATGTAGTCCACGAACCAGGCGTGCAGGAACCTCGGCACGGATCTGTAACTGGCTGGTATCGCCAAACAGGAAGAGAGGAACCCCCGGTTGTGCAGGTTGCCCTACCTCTACCATTTTTCTCAAAATAACCCCGTCAAATGGGGCCACAATGGTGGCCTGCTCTATATTTTCATCAAGCTCACGAATTGCTGCCAGCGCCTGATTGTATGCATTCTCGGCAGTCTCAACCTGTACATTCATACCGTATACATTTGTCTCTCGCTGAATGCCGGAGTCACCACGGCCGCTCATGTTTCTCATCGGGTTGGAGAACATTGTCATCATGCTGGGGAGACCTCCCATCATGGCGTTAGGCTGAGAGTTGGGGTTTTCAATCTCGTTACGCAGTTGCATCTGTGCATTTCTGATGCCTGCATCAGCACTGGCCAGTTGGGCCTCTGCCTGAGCACGTTTTGCCATCATTGCATCAATGTCCTGACTGGCAAGACGCTCACCTTTATTGAAGGCGTCTCCTTCCTGTCCCGCTATGAAGAGGACATCACCAGGCATTTTTGCCACTAGATTGACCTCCAGATGGGGTATAACAGTCCCTCCCAGAGAGATCATTGCACCTACGCGGCTACTCTTGGCAGCAATAAACTCACCGGCAAAGAGGGTGGTTGAGGCAGATAGCAGAAGGAGTGATGTAATGGTGCGTTTCATAAAAGGTTTTTTCATGGACTTGGTCCCAAGTTTGTCGTGCGAAAAATAATGCACATTGTATTCCAGAGAATACTTGAGTGTCAACTAATATAAGGAAAGCGGAGTGAGCGATAACTTTTATAAATCAGTGGCTGAGGAGTTATTCGTGGCCCCGGTAGCAAAGGTGGTTTGAAACCCTTTTCGGAGTTGTTGGTCTCTAAGTGCCAGCAGTGCATGCTCGGCATCTTCGCGGCACTCGTAATGAACTTCTCTGTAGCTGCTTCGTCCTCCCTGAGTCCCGGATTCACGAATCAGGGTCCAGCCATCAATCAGATCTTCCTGGATCTGGAGCTGGTAGAAGCGGAGAGGTGCGCCTTCAACAGGAGGCGTCTGCATATAGATGCGCATATCAAGCAGTTTGGTCAGGAGAGCTGAAGAGGCGCTGATGTTCTGACAGGGCATAGCGATCCGTCATCCCGGCAATATAATCGGCAACTATACGCGCACAGCTCTGTTCCCGCTGCTCTGGGCTCTCTCCCATAATCTCTCTGTATGGCTCATCAGGTAGAAGTCGCGACTCTTCCATAAAGGCCTCAAACAGCTCGGCCAGGATACGTTCTGCCTTTGCGCTCATGCCCACCACACGATGGTGACGATATAGATTTTCTCGTAGGAACTGCTTTAATTCACGATTGAGACCTGCCTGTTCACTGCTGAATTGAATCAATGGTGACGGATGGTTGCGGACAGTCTCAATATTATCCGGATTGGCACTGGAGATGTTGTTCTGGCTGGTCTCTATCAGGTCAACCACCAGGCGGTTTATCATGCGGCGAACAACCTCGTGAATTGTCCGTCTCTGATTGAGTTCAGGGTGCTGCTGGATAACAGACTCATACTGCTCTCGAAACAGGGAGACCTCTTTTAGTTGCTCAATAGTAAGAAGACCGGCGCGCAGACCATCATCAACATCATGGTTGTTATAGGCGATCTGGTCGGCAAGATTGACTAGCTGAGCCTCCAGGCTTGGTTGAGTCTGGTTGATAAAGCGCTCACCTACAGCACCAACATCTTTTGCATTGGCGATACTGCAGTGTTTGAGAATTCCTTCGCGTGACTCGAAGGTGAGGTTGAGGCCGGAGAACTTGGCATACTTCTCCTCCAGGTGGTCAACCACACGAAGTGATTGAAAATTATGTTCAAACCCTCCGTATGGAGCCATACAGCGGTTAAGTACATCCTGTCCGGCATGACCAAAGGGGGTATGCCCCAGATCATGTGCCAGTGCAATTGCCTCGGTAAGGTCCTCATTTAGTCTCAAGGTTCGGGCGATGGAGCGGCTTATCTGTGCCACCTCGATGCTGTGGGTAAGGCGGGGACGGGAGAGATCACCCTCGTGGGTTACGAATACCTGGGTCTTGTACTCCAGTCGTCTAAAGGCGGTGGAGTGTACAATTCGATCACGGTCTCGCTGAAATGCACTTCTGTATTCCGGCAGCTCTTCCGGGTACAGTCTGCCTAGTGTGGAGCTGTCATGGGCTGCATAGGGGGCAAGATTGCAGGGGTCAGCCATGATCTATCTTGTCAGGCTTCTGAGCGGCAGTGCTCAAGAGTTTCAAGCAGTTTCTCCTGCGGGAATTGGTTGGTAACCACTGCCTCGCCAATCTGTCTCTGCAGAACCAGATGAATTTTTCCAGCCTCGGCTTTTTTGTCAACAGCCATAAGCTCCAGATAACGTGATGATGTCAGTTGAGTAGGCCCTGAATCAGGCAGGTTGGCGCGCTGAATGAGTTTGCGTAGACGCTCAAGATCATTGTCGCCGAGCCATCCCATTCGTACCGAGAGATCGGTAGCCATCACCATCCCTGCGGCAATAGCCTCTCCATGTAGCCAGGCCCCGTATCCCATTCCTGCCTCGATGGCGTGGCCAAAGGTGTGTCCGGAGTTTAGAAGGGCACGTTGTCCTGCTTCAAGCTCATCAGCGGCAACAATCTCTGCCTTGTTCTCACAAGAGCGCTTGATTGCATAGGAGAGTGCCCCTGGATCTCTAGCGGTCAATTTCTCCATGTTCAGTTCCAGCCATTGGAAGAAGTCAGGATCACGAATCAGGCCATATTTGATAATCTCGGCAATGCCCGCACTGAGTTGGCGGTCATCCAGGGTGTCAAGAGTGTCAGTGTCGGCAACTACGCAGCGGGGCTGGTGAAATGCCCCAATCATATTTTTTCCCAGAGGATGGTTGACCCCGGTTTTGCCCCCTACCGAAGAGTCCACCTGGGCAAGCAGTGTGGTGGGGATTTGAATGAAATTGACCCCGCGTTGATAGCTGGCGGCAGCATAGCCGGTAATGTCACCGACAACACCGCCACCAAGAGCAACCAGGGTACATTTGCGGTCAAAGCGTGCACCGAGCAGAGCATCAAAGATGGTATTCCATACATCCAGGTTTTTATACTGCTCTCCATCAGGCAGGATGACACTCTCAACCTGAAAACCCGAGAAGGCCTTTTTGGTTTTTTCGAGATAGAGGGGGGCAACAGTCTCATTGCTGACAATCATTACCTGGGTTCCAGAGAGATGAGATGAAACCAGTTGTGAGTCCCCAAGTAGACTGGACCCAATATGTATCGGGTAGCTTCTTGCCCCTAAATCAACTTCAAGCGTAGTCATAAGTTCTCGATTTTCTCAATTAGTGAGGGTAGCGCCTGTTGTATAGAGCGATCATCAGTTTCTGCCACCAGATCGGCAATCTCACGGTAAAGTGGGTCACGCTCCTCAAACAGTGATTGCAACCGCTCTTTTGGGTTGGATGTCTGTAGCAGTGGGCGGTTACGGTCCATTCTGGTTCTTTTGTAAAGTTGCTCCACAGAGGCGTTAAGGTAGATAACCATGCCACGAGCAGCCAGATATTTGCGGTTTTCCGGGCGTAGAATGGCGCCCCCGCCTGTTGCCAGAATAACCCCTTTTTTCTGGGTTAGTTCATCTATTATGGCGCTTTCACGGTTACGAAAACCCTCTTCCCCCTCAATATCGAAGATGGTCGGGATAGTTACACCCGTGCGTTCCTCTATCTCGTGGTCACTGTCGATAAACTTTTTACCCATGGACTCTGCCAGTCGTTTGCCAATTGTGGTCTTGCCGGCTCCCATCAGTCCAACCAGGAATATATTTTTTGTTGTTCTACTCAAGATTAATGCTCTAAATTCTGCAGACCACTATTTTGATCTGAAAGTATGGATGGAGTGATAAAAATTAGTAGCTCATCCTTGCCATCAGTCTTGCTCTTGCTCCGGAAGAGCGGTCCGATTAACGGAATATCAGCAAGCAGGGGCACCCGGTTTTCGGTCTGAGAATTTCTCTCTTCATAGATGCCACCAATCACCAGGGTCTCACCATTTTCCATCATTACCCGTGTCTTAACCTCTCGAGTGTCGACGCTAGGCTCACATCCGCTGCAGAGGATAGCACCAACTGCATCTTTTTTAACCAGTAACGTAAGGATAATTCGGTGATCCGGGGTTATTTGTGGGGTGACACGAAGCTCCATCACTGCATCCTTGAAGTTGATATCTGTTCCTCCACTCAGAGTGTCAGAGCGGTACGGGATCTGTACACCCTGCTGGATAGTGGCCTCATATCCATCAGAGGTTATGATTCTGGGGCTGGCTATAATCTCGGTCTTTCCATCTATCTGGGCGGCAGAGAGCTCTAGATCGATCAGGCTGCCGGTTGCCAGTTTTGCCAGAGTCAGGCCAACCCTTCCTGTCGGGTTGGCTACAGGCATATTAACGGAGAGCCTGTTGGCATCGCCTGTTACCCCTGGAGTGGTGCCGGACAGCGCGCTATCTGCTGCCTCACTACTGCCGGAGAGTGAAAAACCCCATTGGTTTTGGGCAGATTCAAGATGGGTTAGCCCGAGACGGGCCCCCAGTTCATGGCTGAAATCATCGGTAGCAATAACGATTCTGGATTCAATTAATACCTGTTTGGATGGGGTGTCTAGCTCTTTGATCAGTTTGCGAATCTGCCTGAGGTTTTCTATGGTGTCACGAATCAGCAGAGAGTTTGTCCGTTCATCAACTCCCAGAATCCCCTCCTTTGATAGTAGTGGATTCTGTTGCCCACTCTCCAGAGTTTTTTTCAGGTCAGATGCGCGTGAGTAGTGAAGCTGGATAATCTCTGTCACCACCTCTGGGACGTGAGGCTCGGGAGGAGTGTGGTCTGGAGTTACAGTAATAGGCAGCTCCTCCACTATTACGGGCTCTGCTGGTCCTGCTGATTCTGTAGAGGTGGTGACACTCTTCTGCTCGTAAAGTGAGAGTCTTAGTGAGTGTGCCTCATATTGCAGACGATAGAAGAGGGGGGCCAGTGTCGATATAACAATCCTGGTTTTATCTTCACTAGAGGCGAGTTGAATTTGTTGCAGAGGTTTTGGCAGCAGCTCTGGTAGAGAAACACTGTCGGAGCGAATGCTGGTAAAGTCGATCACCAGCAGTTCCGGATTGTGTATCGAGAATATACGTGGAGTTGGAGCAACCTGATCAAACTGAAATAGAATGGTGGCAACATGATTTTTGGTTGGGTCTGCGGCAACCTCTTCAGCAGTGGATTGGGGGGCAAGCAGGATATGGTGCAGGGCCACCCTGTTTGCTTCAGCAGATGCGTCTACTGTAGAGAGCGCAACAGAGAGAAGAATAAATATAACCCTTGAGGGCAAAAACAGTATGGTTTGCATGGGTATGTAGTATATGCCCCAAACCCCCAGATAGAAACATGAATACGGCACAAGCTTTTGATCCGTATAACAATATTTGTTCCTTTGGGGGTATCAATAAATACACCACACCGTCACAGATTTGTTCTGCAAATCAATATGTTGCACATTATCCTATGTTTCTATCTGGGGTTTTGGGTATGCGATTGGAATGGATTGAGTTGATGCTGAGTGTTATCGTTGAACGCAGTTATGTTTGACAGCCACTATACTCCGTGGAAATTACGCCAGTTCTCCAGTATGTTTCATGGAGGTGGGGTCTTTGCATACCCTACGGAATCAGTCTATGGGCTTGGGTGCGACCCATGGAATCCGGAGGCAGTTTCTGATCTATTGACAATAAAACGGCGTAATCCATCCAAGGGGCTGATTCTGATTGCATCCTCTGAGGAGCAGCTGGCTCCGTTTGTCTCGCTGAGAAGGGTGTCAGACTGGAAAAAAATGAGATCAACTGGCAACAGGCCGATTACCTGGGTCGTCCCTGTCTCGGAAGAGACACCATGGTGGATCAAGGGCAACCACACAAGTGTGGCAGTGAGAATTACAGAGTTTAAGCCAGTGGTACAGTTATGCAACAGAGTCAACTCTGCTCTGGTATCTACCAGCGCAAACCAGGGAGGACGTCCGGCATGCAGGAATAGTGTCTCAGTGAGACAGCTCTTTGGAAATCAAGTAGATATGTTGATTTCTGGGGGTACCAGTGGAGTTTCAATGCCTAGTGAGATCCGTGATTTTTACTCAAACAGGGTGATTCGTGCAGGCCAATAAATAGTGATTCATTGGGGACAATCACTGTCTCAGAGTGTATCATATAGACCATCTTCTTGGTCACTTGGGATATAGAGATGCTTCACAATATTAAGGAAGTTTGTGAGTTAACGGGGAAAAGTCGCTCCAGTATCTATCGCATGTTCAGTCGCGGAGATTTGACTTACGTTGTGGGAAAGGATGGGAAACGTCGTGTAGAGACATCCGAACTACTACGAGTGTTTGATGACATAAATTTCAATGACTCACCAACCCTTTCTGTTCCGGAGGATATTCCTTCTAGCCCTGCATCTGGAGGTGACCCTTACGTTACAGCCAGAGAGCTTACTGATCTGCGAGGCCTTATCCATGACCTAAGATCCGAGCTTGATGATATTCGGGAGGATAACCGTAGATTGTTGCGTCTACTGGAATATCAGACTGTTCAAGGGTCTGCGCAACCGCAGAGTCGACCAGTCGAGCCACAGGGTCAGGCTCAGGGTGATTGGGTAGATGATATATCAGCAGAAGAGGATACGGTTCCGGTTACCGAGGTGGCTGGACAGGGCTGGAAAGCCTATCGTCAACAACGCACAGAACAGACCCAATCTGGATCCCAAACAGCGTCACCAGTCACGTCAGGTCTGTTTGGAGAGCTGGGTATGTGGTTGAGAAACTTTTTTCTGGGTGAGTGGCAGAAACGTTAATACGCTACCAACTGTTGTCCTGCACAGTTTTTCTATTACCCAAATCCCCACTTAGAAAGAGTGCAGTATGCATGTTTCTAAGTGGGAATTTGGGTATTGATTTGGATATTACTGAATCAGGCTGAAGACACCATGTTCCGCAGCGACCTGTTGTGAACAGAACAGCTCCTTGATCTTGGCAATCAGGGGTCGCATCTCTGCCGTCTGGACTGAGCAGTAGACCTTGTTGTGTACGCGTCTCGACTGGATGACTCCAGCATTCCGGAGCACCTCCAGATGCTGGGATATGTTGCTCTGAGTGCTGCCGGCATACTCCAGTATTTCGTTGACAATCTTCTCCTGATCACCAAGGAAACAGAGAATCTTCAGTCGTGTAGGGTGGCTTATTGCCTGCAGTGCAGACGAGATCTGCTGGATCTCACCCTTATCAGATGGCAAATCAAGATTATCTTCCATTTCTCCTCCTCGAAAACAAAACAGCTTAATAGCTATTTAGAGTTATCTAATTATACGGTAATATTTTTCTGTTATCAAATCGTTATGCAGCACTTGATGTTGTATTTCTCTTCAATGTAACGCGCAAGCACTCTCTGTTGATCCTTGTCTAGCTGGACGCAGAGAAGAATAAGCTGGGCAAGTTCATTATCATCTGCATGAAAGAAGGCAACCGGCACCCTGAGGACGGCAGACAGTTTTGCAATTGTCTGGTCACTGGGGCGATGACGGTTGTTTTCGTATTGGTTTACGCGTGGGCTGGCAGTTGCCGGATCAATCCCTATCTCCAGCCCCAGCTGTTTCTGTGACAATCCCAATTGTTGCCTTGCCTGTTTCAGGCGTTCACCGAATACTATCTTCTGGCTTCCCATGCCTTGCAAGGCCTCCTTCCCTTATAGAATGTAGGCACTTTATGTTGAATGGCAAGCAAAAACAATTAAGTAAAACTTAATGTCATGGCCTGTTTATGGATCTCTATGTTGGGGGGTGGCCCTGGATTTGTGAGATGGTATGGCGGTCAGGGTATTATTTGACTAGACTGTTTAACATGTCTCAAATTTGTTGGATGAAGTGAAAAAAAAAGGGAGCTGTCTGTGAAAAAATTTATCTCATTAGTGTTGTTGGTCTTTTCAGCGGGGGCATTTGCGAATCCTGTAGCTGACTTGGAGGGAAAACATGGATACGATAGAAGAGCAGCCATTACCAGAATGTCTGATACAGATTGGGGTGGACAGCGATTCTCGATAGAAAAAGGTATTGAGCTTCTGCAGGGTTTGACAGGTACAGACAGATACTATGCTGCTAAATCATTGCTGGGATCGAATCGCTACAAAAGAAATATGTTGCCTGGCAATATGTCTGTGCGGCAGATGAATGCTGTTCTGGATGGTGTTGGTGAGCAGCGCGGCGATCTTATTGCCCATCTTGCTGACTTTGAGATACCCGCAGGAAATTTTGGAGTGGCAGAGATCCAGTCATTAATTGGTGATGTGGCCGGTGATGATTATGAGCGCTCAATGAAAGCCCTTATGGGATCTAATCAGATGCACAGAAATTATGCCATCTCCTCTCTTGGTGTAGATCAGGTTGATGCTCTTCTGTCCAGAGACACGAATCGTGCGGGGATGATTCGTTACATGGCGGACTACGCAATTCTTGAGGGAAATTTTACAGTTGATGGTGCAGAAAAGATGATGCGTACCCAGAGCGGCATGGATCGTCATGACTCTGTCAAGGCGCTGTTGGGGTCCAACCAGCAGAAACGTAATTACCTCAATATACCTCTCAGCTTTGTAGATGCACAACGTCTGCTCGACGGTACTGCATTGAGATCTGAGCTGATCAATTACTTTTCTGACCGTGGGGTTTTTGCGGACAGGCTGACAGCAGATGAAGCAGCCAGATTGCTGGAGAACATCAAACATACTGATCGTTTTGAGACGTTGAAGACCCTGCTTGGATTCAATCAGCAACAGAGGGACTATCTGCGGTCACCCCTCAGTGTGAATGATGTGTATACACTGCTTGCCGGCACAGCATATCGTGACGAGATGATCGGATTAATGGCAGATCGTGGTGTAATCGTCGACGGTATCTCAGTGGCTGATGCAGTTATGATGATGGAGCAAATCACGCGTGCCGATCGGTATGATGCAGTTAGTTCTCTGCTGGGAAATAATAAACAGAAGAGAAGCTATATAACTTTGCCGATTACAGCTGCCGGTGCCATTCAGCTAATGGAAGGCGGCGCATATCGGGATGAGTTGATAGGTTTTATGGTTGATCATGGCCTTATTGAAAATAGACTGAGTGCCGATGACACAGTAGCGCTACTAGAAGATCTTGTTGGTATGGACAGGTACGACGCTCTTCTCGCACTGATGGGAGAGAACGGGCAGACAAGAAATTATCTCGATATGCCAATGGGTCCATCCTCAATGGTATCGCTATTCGAGAGGACGGCTAACAGAAAGGAGCTGATAGCATTGATTGCTGATCAGGGAATGGTTGATGGCACCATAAATGCTGCAGAGGCAGAACACCTTCTGGGGAGGCTTTATGGAGAGGAGCGTGAGCAGGCGCTGAAGATTCTGCAGGGTGATAACAGACTCAAGAGGATATACCTCTCCAATTAGAGGCGCATGTTGTGAAGATTGAGAAAGGTCTGCAGTGGGTGTTATTGCTATGGATCTTTGGATTATCTCCGCTCTATGCGGATGATTATTCTGATCCGATTCTGGCAAAGGTCTATCAAAGTGAGGATTTGACCGGTTGGTGGGTAAGTGAGAAGCTGGATGGAGTGCGCGCTATCTGGAATGGCAAAATTCTTCTTTTTCGTAGTGGACGTCCTATTAGTGCCCCGAACTGGTTTACAGAGTCATTTCCAGAATACTCTATGGATGGAGAGCTCTGGATGGGGAGGGGCACTTTTGACAGGCTTTCCGGGACGGTGCGAAGAGATGTGCCTGTGGATGATGAGTGGAGGAGAATACGCTACATGCTGTTTGAGCTCCCGGATCAGCCAGGTACATTTACAGAAAGAGTGGAGAGAATGGAACAACTTGTGCGCTCTTTGAAGATACCCTGGTTGCAGGTAGTTTCGCAGGAACGTGTGGGGAATGACGCTCTGTTGATGCAGCAGCTGGAGCAGATAGTGCAGCAGGGAGGGGAGGGTTTGATGTTGCATCGGGCAGATTCACACTATCATGGAGGTCGTAGCAGCGACCTGTTAAAGCTGAAATCATGGCAGGATGCTGAGGCCGCAGTGGTTGAGATTCTGCCTGGTAAAGGGAAGTATGACGGCATGATGGGATCTCTGCTGGTGGAGAGCGAGAATGGGAGACGTTTTCGTATCGGCAGTGGCTTTAAGCTGCAAGAGAGGAAAAATCCGCCATCCGTGGGAACCGTGATTACTTACAAATATACTGGCCTAACCCCAAACGGGTTGCCGCGTTTTGCCAGTTTTTTACGTATTCACCATACGTTTTGATGTAATAATTGTCATCAGGTTACAACGCCAAGCCACCCAGCTGCTAGAGTGGATAATAGTGAATTAGAAAAATGATTGTTCTAGGAATTGAAAGCTCCTGTGATGAGACGGGTGTTGCGATCTATGAAACAGATATCGGTCTGCGAGGAGATCTGCTCTACAGTCAGGCCGAGATGCATGCACAGTATGGAGGGGTGGTTCCGGAGCTGGCCTCACGTGACCATATTCAACGGGTAATCCCACTGATTGATCAGTTGCTCAATGAGGCAGACATCACTTCAGAGCAGGTGGGCGGTGTCGCCTATACTGCCGGCCCCGGCCTGATGGGTGCCTTGATGGTTGGAGCATGCGTAGGTAGAAGTCTCGCATACTCATGGGGGGTTCACGCGGTCGAGGTGCACCACATGGAGGGGCATCTGTTGGCACCACTGCTGGAAGATAAGAGGCCAGAATTCCCATTTATTGCACTCCTGGTTTCCGGTGGTCACACCCAGTTGATTCGGGTAGATGGAGTTGGTCGGTACCAGTTGTTGGGGGAGTCGGTAGATGATGCTGCTGGCGAGGCCTTTGACAAGACAGCCAAGCTGTTGGGCCTGAGGTATCCGGGAGGCCCAGCCCTCTCAAAATTGGCTGAGGAGGGCAATCCTGAACGCTTTACTTTTCCGCGACCAATGGTAGATCGTCCCGGACTGGACTTCAGTTTTAGCGGACTCAAGACTTATGCTCGCAACACACTACAAAATGGTTCTGAAGAGCCAACAATCGGTGCTGATGTGGCGCGCGCATTTGAGGATGCAGTTGCAGATACATTGGCAATCAAGTGCAGACGAGCCCTAAGAGAGAGTGGTCTGAATCGGTTGGTAGTGGCAGGTGGCGTTAGTGCAAACCAGAGAGTTCGTCTGCGACTCTCAGAGATTGCAGAGAAAGAGGGGGGGGAAGCATTTTTTCCTCGCCTGAATTTCTGTACCGATAATGGCGCCATGATCGCTTTTGCCGGAGCATTGCGTCTGCAGGCCGGGGAGCATAGCTCGCTTGCTATCGAGACTAGGGCACGTTGGCCGCTGTCGGAATTGACCGCAGTCAGCTAGATTTTTTTGCCCCAATCCGGTCTTCTCTGCCTGAGATGAGGTTCTGTATATTGCTGCGGTGTCGCCAGTACAGAAGAGCAGTAACAGTAGCCATGGTGGCTGTGAGGATTTCGCTATTGGGCTCTGGAAACAGATGCCAGACATAGAGAGGTGCCAGCAGTATGGCAGTTAGTGCCGACAGTGATGAGTAGCGGAAGAGTGCGGCCATCAGCACCCAGGTGGTGACAGTAGCTAGTCCAATGCTCCAGTGCAGCCCAATCAGAGCTCCCAGTGCGGTGGCGACCCCCTTTCCCCCTTTGAACCCAAAGAAGATGGGGTATAGGTGACCCATAAATGCAGCCAGCAGAGTGAGAGAGAGCGTGATCTCGTCTACCCCCAGCTGGACAGCAATAGCCACCGGCATAAGCCCCTTCAGCATATCGCCACCCAGGGTAAGAAGGGCGGCTTTCTTCCCTCCAAGACGGAGTACATTGGTCGCTCCCGGATTTTTGGAGCCTTCTGATCGGGGGTCGGGCAGTCCAAGTAGACGACAGACCAGTATTGCGGCGGATAGTGAGCCGATCAGGTATGAGGCTGCAACAAGTGCTATATCAGTCAGTTCATTCATAATGAGGGAATTATGGGATAATCTGAACAGGGTTACAAACATAGTAGAGGAAGAGAGGTCAGGGCCATGGATATCGTCTATATCAAGGATCTACAGATTAAAACGGTGATTGGAATATATGACTGGGAGCGTGAGATAAAGCAGACAGTCAGTATCGACCTGGAGATGGGAACAGATATTTGCAAGGCTGCAGAGAGCGACACCATAGAACACACACTTGATTACAAGTCTGTATCCAAAAGAATCATCAGTTTTGTGGAGGAGAGCAGCTTTCAGCTGGTGGAGACAATGGCAGAGAGAATTGCCGCGATTGTGCGCTCGGAGTTCACTGTGTCATGGGTTCGTCTTCGGGTCAGTAAGCCTGGTGCAGTAACAGGATCCAGGGATGTGGGAGTTATAATTGAGCGCGGCGAGAAGATCTGATGCCGCGAATTTATCTCAGTATTGGCAGCAATATTGACCGTGAGCAGAGCGTATCGAGGGCGGTTGAGCAGTTGAGAGAGGATTTTGGAGGGCTGACAGTATCAACAGTCTATGAGAGTGAGGCTGTGGGTTTTGATGGTGATGCCTTCTACAATCTGGTGGTCGGCTTTGACTCAGAGATGGGGCTAAACGAGATTCAGCAACAGCTACGAACAATTGAGACAGAGAATGGAAGAGAGCGTGGTGCAGAGAAATTCAATCCGCGCACCCTGGATCTGGATCTGCTTCTCTACGGAGATCTGGATCTACAGGACCGGGGGGTAGATATTCCACGTGCAGAGATATTCCGTTATGCGTTTGTGCTAAGACCGCTGTCCGAGATTGCGGGCAATGAGCGTCATCCACAGACTGGAGAACAGTACAGCACCATATGGGATGGGTTCGATCACTCCAGCCAGCCTCTTTGGCCCGCACCGCTACAGTTTTAA